>NZ_JAYFNG010000046.1:0-44188 GCF_034933565.1 Raineyella sp. | reverse complement strand
TGGGGACGACCGCAACGGCGGTCGTCCCCACGGATGCCTCATTGTCCCGTCCGACGTCCCCGACGTCGGACGGGCCGGAGTCAGTCCGCCAGCGGCGCGGTCGACTTCGGCATCGGCTGGCCGATCTGGCGCAGCATCTCGGTGAACCACGCGGCGGTCAGGTCGAAGGGCTTGCCACCCTTGATCCGCTCGAACTCGATGGCGCGCAGCTCGTCGCCCTGCTCCTCGTCATTGCCGATCACACCGGGGACCTTCGCAAGCGCCGACTCGACCGCCAGGTCGCACATCGACGAGATGAGGTCGACGTCGTACTCCACCGGGGCAGCGGAACGGGAGAAGTAGCCGGACTTCTGGACCAGGACCTTCTCGGCGCCGATCCGCTCGGCGAACTGGCTGGCGAACCAGTTGCCCGGGTTGATCTTGTCGAGCTTGACGTGGCCGAACGCGTCACGCGGGACCTCCTCGCCGGACTCCTCCAGCTCCTGGACGATGGCCTCGACCCCGGCACCCTCGGACAGGAAGATGGTCACGTTGCCGACGCGGTCCATGATCTCCTTGAGGCGGGCGGCTTCGTCGTCGATGCTGAACTCGTCCTCGGGCACGTACACCGCGTGCACCTCCCAGGCCTCGCGGCTCAGCCCGATCTCGGGCAGCCAGGCGCGGGTGTCGAGCCAGTTGCGGTACTCGCGGGCGGTGGCGGCGGTCAGCCACCCGCAGTGCCGGCCCATCACCTCGTGGACGATGAGCTCACGGCCCACGGAGTTGTGCTCGGCGACGATGTTGCGGGCGAAGATCGCGCCCATCTCGGCGGCGGTCTGGGCGCCGAGCGACTGGCGGATCGGGACCACATCGTTGTCGATCGTCTTCGGCAGGCCGACGACGGTGAGCTCGTAGTCGTGGTCGCGCAGGTAGGCGGCCAGGTCGGCGGCGGTGGTGTTGGTGTCGTCGCCACCGATGGTGTGCAGGATCTCGACGCCGTCGGCGACCAGGCGGTCGGCCGCGACCTTGAGGGCGTTCTCGCCCGGCTGGATCAGGCCGCGCTCCAGCAGGTCCTTCTCGTTGGTGAGCTTGACCCGGGAGTTGCCGATCGGGGAGCCGCCGTAGGTGTGCAGCAGGCCGGCGCTGTCGCGGACGGCCTGGGTGACGGTGAGGTACTCACCCTGCAGGAGACCCTGGTACCCGTGCTTGTACGCGATGATCTCGCGGTCGGGGGCGATCTCCGTGTAGCGCTGGATGAGCCCGCCGATGGCGGAGGACAGACACGGGGCGAAGCCGCCGGCCGTCAACAGAGCTACCTTGCCCGGCATGTGGATACCTTTCGTTCGTGAAGGTGGACGCGACCAGCCTATGGGGCGGCCGTCGGCGGCCCGGGGGCGGGGTGGTCGCAGAGCACCCCGGCCGGTGCCGTGGCCGGCGGTGCTCCGGCGGCGGTGTCAGGCCGGCGCGCGGTGGGGCGGCGATGCGTACGTCCGGCCGGGTCGGGCCACGGCCCCGTGGCGTGTCATCATGCCGGTGACCGGCACACGGACAGAGGGGGAGGCCGATGACGACGTACGTGCCTGCTGACAGGCCCGCGGCCCGGGATGAGCGGGGACAGGCCCTGTCGGTGATGGTGTTGTTGGTCACGATGGCCCTGGGGTTGATGGCCGGCCTCGTCGTCGACGGCGGGCGTCAGGTCACCGCGACGCGCCGGGCCACCGCGGTCGCCGAGCAGGCCGCTCGGGCCGCCACCGACGCCGCGGCGGCTTCGGCCCTGGAGGGCACACCCGACGCGGGTGCGGCACTGTCCGCGGCGCGGGCGGTCCTCGGCGCCGAGTCCGAGGTCACCGGCACCGTCAGTGTCCGGCCCGGGCTGCAGGTCCGGGTCGACACCCACGCGGAGCTGCCCACCGTCTTCCTCTCGGTGGTCGGCATCGGCAGCGTCCGTGGCCAGGCGTCGGCCACCGCGGACCTGGTCCGGGTGGGCTGAGCGCCCGTCCCGGCTCAGGTCAGGCTGTTCGCCATCCGCTCGATCGCCTCGGTGAGGATCTCGGTGGAGGTCGCCAGGTTGAGCCGTACGTGACCGCGGCCGACCGAGCCGAAGGCCGGGCCGGGATTGAGCGCGACCCGGGCGACGTCCAGGAAGTGCTGCTGCGGGTCGGGGAGCCCGAGCGCGGTGCAGTCCAGCCAGGACAGGTAGGTGGCGTTGCCCGGCAGCTGGCTGACCGCGGGGAGCTTCTCGGCGAGCAGCCGGTCCACCAGGGCGCGGTTCGCGGCGATCTCGGTGCGCAGCTGGGTCAGCCAGGGCCGGCCCTCGTCGAGGGCGACCGTGTGGCTCAGCACCGCCAGATGGCTGGCGGCGCCGCGGGCAGCGTCGTACGGCACCGCGGCGAGGTCCTTGGCGGCCGCCGGGCCGGCGACCATCACCGCGGCCTTCAGGCCGGCGAGGTTCCAGGCCTTCGAGGCACTGAACAGGACCAGGGCGTCCTCCGAGCCGGGCACTGACAGGTACGGCACGTACGTGACGCCGGGATCGGTGAGCGGCGCGTGGATGGCGTCGACGATCACCCGGACCCGGTGCTCGCGGGCCAGGCGGGCCACCGTGGCCAGGTCCTCGGCGGGGTGCGCGCGACCGGTCGGGTTGTGCGGGCTGGAGAGCAGGTAGGCGGTCGGGCGGACCCCCAGCCGGCCGGAGAACGCCGCCTCCAGGGCCACCAGGTCGAGGTGCCCGTCGGGCGTCATCGGCACCTCGAGAAGCTGACGGTCGGTCCCGGTGACGGCGGCGAAGAACGGAGGGTAGACCGGCGGGTTGACCACGACGTGGTCGCCGGGCCGGGTGGTCACCCCGATGGCATTGCGGATGCCGCCCATCACGTCGGGCATCAGCCCGATCCGGGCCGGGTCCAGCTCGAGACCCCAGGTGTCCTGGGCGAACCGGGTCACCGCCTCTTCGTACACCGGGCCGGCGGGGTAGCCGGTGTCGCCGCGGTCGATCGCCGCGTGCAGGGCGGCGGCCACCGGGGGAGCGACGTGGCAGTCCATCTCGGCGACCCACAGCGGCAGCACGTCCTGCGGGTAGCGGCGCCATTTCATCGAGGTGCGGGTCCGCAGGTCGGCCAGCGGGACGGTGAGGATCTCGTACGTCACCCCTGCAGACTAGTGCCCGCCCGCCACCGGTGGACGGTCGCGACGGTAGGCTGTGGCGTCATGGCGAAGTATTTCGACGTCCATCCGGTCAACCCGCAGTCCCGTTCCATCCAGCAGGCGGTCGACATCCTGCGCGGCGGTGGACTCGTGGCCTACCCGACCGACTCCTGCTACGCGCTGGGGTGCCTGATGGGCAACAAGGAGGGGCTGGAGCGCATCCGGCAGATCCGCAAGCTCGACGACAAGCACCACTTCACCCTGGTGTGCTCCAACTTCGCCCAGCTCGGTCAGTACGTCCAGATGGACAACGCCGTCTTCCGTGCGGTCAAGGCCGCCACCCCGGGCCCGTACACCTTCATCCTGCCGGCGACCCGCGAGGTGCCCAAGGCGATGGTGCACGCCAAGAAGCGTACGGTCGGCGTCCGGGTGCCCCAGCACGTCACCGCACTAGCCCTGCTCGACGCGCTGGGTGAGCCGCTGATGTCGAGCACCCTGCTGCTGCCCGGCTTCGACGCCCCGCTGACCGACGGCTGGCAGATCAAGGAGGAGCTCGACCACCAGGTCGACGCCGTGATCGACTCCGGCGACTGCGGTGTCGAGCCGACCACCGTGGTGAACTTCACCGGTGACGAGGTGACCGTCGACCGCGTCGGCGCGGGGGACCCGACACCCTTCCAGTGATCCTCGCACCCCACCCGCTGCGGGTGTTCGCGTATCCCGGGCGGCGCGTGCGCTGTCCGGGGCGTACGCCCGGCCCGGCCCACGCCCGGCCGGTCAGTGCCGCCGCTGCTCGATGTAGCGCAGGGAGTTGGGCTCGCACCTGGCCTCGGTGGCGATCCGCATCGGGGCGATCCGGCCGAGGTCGCGCAGCTCGTAGAGCCGCGGGACGACCCGGTCCCGTACGGTGATCGGCGACAGGGTGTTGAGGTAGATCTTCGTGCCGCCCTCGAAACCGGCCAGGTTCGACACCCGCCACTTCAGCATGATCCGCCACGGCATCGGCTCCAGCACGTCGATCGGGCGGTGGTACCACTCCTCGTTGCTGGGTACGTCGGCGCCGGTGGCGGCGTGGCAGGCGTGCAGCAGGTCCGACATCGCCCGGACCTCCTCGGCGGAGGCCTCCCACGGGTTCGCGGCCGGGCTCTTGGAGTAGACCTCGAGGGTGGGGTAGCGGTGGCCGAACCCGGCGAACGCCACCGCATGGTCGTTCTCGGCGATGACGAGGTTGTGGTAGCCGGCGTAGTTCACCGCGGCCTCGTTGTAGAGGTTGGGGTTGGCCCGGATCCGTTCGATCTCGAGCTCGTTGTTCACGCCCCGCTCGTCGATGGCGACCAGCTGCTTGTGCAGGTGGTCGAAGGAGGCGCCGGCCGGCTTGAGCCAGTTCTGGAAGGTCGCGACGTAGCGTACGTACCGGTTGGCCGCGTAGAGCTGCTTCATCGCCTCCACGGTGAAGGTCATGTACCGGTGGTGCTCCTCGGGGGTCAGCGTCCCGGACGAGGCCAGCCCGGTGTTGTCGTACGCCCCGTCGGTGAAGTGGCGCCGGGCGACGATCACGTCGTGGCCGCCGCCGAAGAAGCCGGCCGCGTGGGCGCGTCGGTCGTCCTCGGTCAGCGCCGCCCAGTCGCTGTTGCTCAGCCCGGCGGCACGCATCCTGGCCTGCACGATCCGCAGCACGTGGTCGCGGCCCATCGTGGTGCTCAGGTACTCGTCCATCCGCCGCTGCAGCGGGGTGGGCATGTCGTAGCCGTAGTTGCGGTGCCAGTAGTCGTACGACACGATCTCGAACAGGTTGGGGATCCGGCGGAACTCCGCGACGGTGTCGTGCAGGTGCTCGGCGCCGACGCCGTCGAGTCGGCGCCAGCGACCGTCCTCGCGGACCAGCCGGGACTTCTCCGGCGGCGTCTCCAGGTAGCGCTGCTCGCAGAAGGCGCACCACCGGCCCCGGTCCTCGGCGCGCAGCGGCTGGGGATCGGGGTGGCTGATGCCCAGCGGCCGGTGGCCCCGGCCGGGGACGGTCCAGACCTCGGTGCCACTGAACGGGTTGACCTGCTTGATGGTGCCGTCCGCCATCTCCTGCATGAGCTGCGCGGACGCGATGAGCGTTGCTGAGGACATCCTGATCCCTCCCCGGACCTGCCTGCTGCTGGCGACAGCCTAGCGGGGCACGCCCGGGCGGGCCGGGGCCTAGCCGGTCGACAGCCCCGGGACGCGCCGGCCGCGGATCTTGCGCAGCTCGAGGGCGTGCGCCGCGAGCGCCGCGTCCTCGGCCGACGCCGGCTGCCACTGCGGGATGTCGACCAGCCGCCCGTCGTGGTCACGGACGCCGTAGGTGATCGCGCAGTGGGTGGTGAGCTCGCGCTTGTCGGTGCGGGGGTCCCCGGAGCGTACGTGCACCGAGATGTCCATCGTCTTGCGGTTGGTCCGCAGCAGCCGGGCCTCGAGCTCGACCACGTGGCCGATCTGGATCGGCCGGTAGAACCGGACGCCGCCGGAGTAGACGACGGTGGGCGTCATGCCGGACCACTGGCTGGCGCACAGCCAGGCGGCCTGGTCGATCCATTCCATCGCCGTGCCGCCGTGCACCTTGCCGCCCCAGTTGACATCGGTCGGCTCGGCCAGGAAGCGGGTGACGACCCGGGGCGCGGTGCCGGCGTCGGTGTAGGACTGCCGAGCCATCTCCTGCTCGATCTCCTGGCGGATGTCGGCGCGGCCCAGCGCGGCCTTGGCGTGTGCGCGCTCCTTCGCGGTGATGGGGTCGAACTCGGTGACCGGGACCGAGTGCCCGTGCCCGTCGGTGGCCACGAAGATGACCAGGCAGTTCGTCGCCTCGGCCCAGGCGAGGGTGGTCGGGTCGGAGTGGCGGACGGTGCACTGGATGTGCATCGAGGTGCGCCCGGTGTAGATGATCCGTGCCTCGACCTCGACCAGGTGCCCGGACGGGATGCCGTGGCGGAAGGAGACGTGCCCGACGTAGGCGGTCACGCAGTAGTGGCCGCTCCAGCTCGCGGCCACGGCGTACGCGGCCTTGTCGATCCATTCCAGGATCCGGCCCCCGTTGACGATGTCCTCACCGTCGAAGAGGACGTCGGTGGGTGCGGCGAGGAACCGCAGGGTCTCCACGGGGGATCGGGTGGGCACAGGACTGCTCCGTTCTGCAGGGTCGCGGCCCACTATCGCAGCAGCCCCGGGCTGGCGGGGCCGGACCGTGCCGACGCGGGAAACGAGCCGGTCGTCCGGCGGGGTCGTACGGCCGGGGCGTCACCCAGGGCGGAACGGTCGCCTCCCGGCCCGGTCGCGGCAGGTCAGCCCCGGCAGGCCGCCCGCAGCCGGCGCCGCGACAGGTGGATGCCGGTGATCCCGACCAGATAGACGGGAGCCTGGGTGGCGAGTGCGAGCGCGAAGGACCGGGCGTCGTAGCCGGTGGGGCCGGTCAGTGCGTCCAGCGTCAGGCCGACGAGCAGGATGCTGATCAGGCAGGCGATGAAGCCGCCCATGATCACCATGCCGGTGCCGGTGCCGACCCGCTGCGGAGGCTGGGACGTCCGGATGTAGTCGAACGCGATGTTGGAACCCGGGCCACCCATCGCGATCGCCACGATCAGCACGACCAGCAGCCAGACCGGCGGCGTCGCCGGCCACAGCAGCGTGACCGCCCAGGCGGCCACCTGGACCCAGATCAGGGCGAGCGCGAGCCGGGCCCGGTCGCCGGGGTAGCGGGCGGTCAGTCGGCCCACCACCGGGCCGACCGGCACCGCCACGGCGGCGAAGAAGGAGAGCAGGCCGCTGGCCAGCGCGGGGGAGTAGCCCAGCCCGGCCGTCAGGTACGGGTAGCCCCACATCAGCGGGAACATCATCGTGGAGAAGCAGGTGGTGAAGTGGATCCAGAACGCCAGCGGGGTGGCCGGATCGCGGCGGACCGCCCGGACCCCGGCGACGACGGCCGCCAGCGACCGGGAGCTGTCCGGATGCCACCGGCCGGGCGGCGCGTTGCGGGCGAACACTGCCATCAGGACGGCCGCGACGACCGAGGCGGCGGTGGCGATGAGGAAGGCCGGGCGCCAGCCGTACGACCCGAGCAGGGCCCGGAACGGGACAGCGCTGAGGATCTGGCCGAGGCTGCCGATCAGGCCGGTCAGCTGGGTGAGGACCGGGACGACCCGCGGCGGGAACCACGCCGGGACCAACCGGATGACGGCGTTGAACGTCATCGCGTCCCCCAACCCGACGAGGACGCGCCCGATGACAGCGACGGTGAGGTCGTCGGTGGTCGCGACGAGCAGCTGGCCGGCGGCCATCACGACCGCACCGGTGGTGACCACGACCCGGGATCCCAGCCGGTCCAGGACGAGACCGACCGGGACCTGGGCGGCCGCGTAGACACTGAGCTGCAGCACGACGAACATCGACACGAGCCCGGCACCCACGCCGAAGTGCTCGGAGGCCGCGATGCCGGCGACGCCGAAGGTGGAGCGTTGCATGACCGCCATCGCGTACACGAACACCCCGACAGACCACACCGACCACGCTCGACGACTGTTCACGCGCCTCATCGTCGCATCCGGCGCGGCCATGTCCCGGAGCGTGGTCCTGCGACGCGGGTCAGTAGCTGATGTCGAAGCTGTGGTAGCGGGTGGTGGGAGTGCGGATCTCCCGATCGAGGAAGTCCACGACACCCGGGGTCATCGGTGACTTCAGCTTGCGGAGCATCGCGACCACCTGGTCGTGGGTCCCCTGGGCCAGGACCTCGACCGTCCCGTCGGGCCGGTTCGCGACCCATCCGACCAGCCCGATCCGGGCCGCCTGGCGCTCGGTCCAGAACCGGAACCCGACGCCCTGCACATGGCCGTGGACCACCGCGTGCAACTCCTCCAGCGGAGTATCAGTCATGCCACGAGCCTAGGCCAGGTCCCTGACGGAGGCAGGCCGCTGACCATCGCGGGCTCGTGACCATCGCGGGTCCCTGATGGTGGCCGGTCGCTGGCTACTGCGAGCCCGTGATGGCGGCCCGACTGCTCACGGCAGGCTGCTCACTGCAGCAGGCCGATGGTGGCCGGGTAGCGATAGAGCTGACCGCGGTGGGCGAGCAGCGCGCCGTGGATGTGGCACCACAGGGTCATGATGCCGGCGACGATCCACAGGATGACGGCGACCGGCGCGAGGACGACCGTGAACAGCAGGATCCAGGCGATGACGTTCATCACCCAGGCCCAGACGTTGAAGTTGAACGAGCCGGCGGCGGCCTTGCGGACGAAGGGACTGCGGTCCTTGTAGAGGACCCAGACGATCAGCGGGCCGACGAAGCTGAGCCAGCCGGCGCTGACGATCATGGCGATGATCGCTGACAGGTGGGCGAGGGTGGCGACGGAGCGTTCCTCGGCGTTGGTCATGTTCGGTGCGTGCCCGATGGTGGGGTCGTACGGACCCTGGGGGTACGGAGGCGGGTACGGGGAGCCGTACGGGTTGGTCTGCATGCCTCCATGGTGACGTGCCCGAGGCCGTCCGGCAGACCTGCTGGCGGGATCTGGGGGAGTGGCCCGGGTCAGCCCCGGGCGATCCTGGGCCCTGCGGGCGCCGAGCACAGGCACAACCTCCATATGTCCGATAATGTACATTATGTCAGAAACTCGATCCCAGGCGGCCGTTGCGTACGACCTTGCCGGAGGTACGTCGCCGCACGGCTCCCGACCCACTGCCGGCTCCACCGGTGATCACTCCCCGCTCCGGGTAGATTTGGGGTAGCCCTCAGAGGGGAGGTCGATGCCCATGCCGTGGTACCTGTGGTTGATCGTCGCTGCTGCGCTGGGCGCCGCCGAGGCCTTCACCCTCACCTTCGCCTTCGGGCTGCTCGCGGCAGCCGCTCTCGTCGCCGCCGTCGTGGCCGGGTTCGGCGGCGGATTGTTGGCGCAGGTCCTGGCGTTCGCCGTTTCCGGCGCTGTCGGCCTGCTGGTCGTACGCCCGATCGCGCGGCGGCAGATCACGACTCCCCCGCTGTCCCGGGAGGGCGCCGAGGCGCTCGTCGGCCGCAGCGCCGTGGTGCTGCAGGACGTGACCGCGACCGAGGGGCTGGTCAAGCTCGCCGGGGAGGAATGGTCGGCCCGGTCGTACGACGAGTCCCAGGTCATTCCCGCCGGGACGACCGTCGAGGTGCTCGGGATCGAGGGCGCCCGGGCGGTCGTCTATCCCCGCGAACTACTCCCCTGACCCCATCCTCAACGGAGGCGAACAGCGATGAACGTCATACTGGTCCCGATCCTCGTCGCGGCGATCCTGGTGGTCTTCCTCGTCCTCAGCACGGTGCGGGTGGTCCCGCAGGCGCGTCGCTACATCATCGAGCGCTTCGGGCGTTACCGGACGACCCTCCAGCCGGGGCTGAACTTCATCATCCCGCTGGCCGACCGGATCAACAGCCGACTGGACATCCGCGAGCAGGTCTTCACCTCCCCACCACAGCCGGTCATCACCGAGGACAACCTGGTGGTCAACATCGACACGGTGCTCTACTACCAGATCACCGATCCGCGTGCCGCGGTCTACGAGGTGGCGAACTATCTGCAGGCCATCGACCAGCTCACCGTGACGACCCTGCGCAACGTGATCGGCAGCATGGACCTGGAGCGTACGTTGACCTCCCGCGAGGAGATCAACGCCCAGCTGCGTACGGTCCTCGACGACGCCACCGGCAAGTGGGGCATCCGGGTCAATCGCGTGGAGATCAAGGCGATCGACCCGCCGCCGACGATCAAGGAGGCGATGGAGAAGCAGATGCGCGCCGAGCGCGACAAGCGGGCCGCGATCCTGCACGCGGAGGGCGAACGGCAGTCGAAGATCCTCACCGCCGAGGGCACCCGGCAGCAGTCGATCCTCGAGGCGCAGGGTGACCAGCAGGCCGCCATCCTGCGGGCCGACGGCGAGGCGAAGGCGATCGACCTGGTCTTCCAGGCGGTGCACCGCAACGACGCCGATCCGAAGGTGCTGGCGTACAAGTATCTGGAAGTGCTGCCGCAGCTCGCCGAGGGTGACAACAACACCCTGTGGGTCATCCCCGGTGAACTGACCCGGGCGATCCAGACCGTCACCGAGGCGTTCGCCGATCGCTCCCCCGCGATGCCACGGACGCAGGCCCCGGCATCCAGCGGGCCCTCCGCCGAGATGTCCGAGGGTGCTGAGCCGCCCGATGACGCGGACACGCCGGCGCTGACCGTCGGCGGCCGGGCCGCCGGCGACGTCGTCCCCAGCGCTGACGAGGTGGCCGAACTGGCCCGCACCGCTGTCGAGGACGCCAAGGCCGCGGCGGCGGCCGCCGAGCGTGACGTGCCGGGTGCCGGGAGGTAGCGATGGACAAGCAACCTGTCGTGGCGTACGTGCTCTACGCCGTCGCGATGGCGGTGGTCGTGGTGGCGGTCGATCTGTTGTTCTTCCGGCACCAATTCTGGCCACGCCTGATGGTGAACGTCGGCATCGTCCTGGTGTTCCTGGCCGTCTGGCTCAGGTTCCTGCGACACTCCTGACGTCGGTCCGCTCCGCTGGCCTCTCGTCGGTCCGCTGTTCCCGCGTCGGTCCGCTGGGCCTTCCGGCCCGAGGGCCGCGCGTCGCCTCGGCAGCCGCGCCACGCCACCGGTGCTGGCGTCACTCCCGGAACTTCAGCACCTCGGTGACCGGCACCGACCGCGTGTCGTGGGAGGTGGCGAGGCGGACGACGGCGTACGACCCGAGGGCCAGCCCGGCCATCACCGCGACATCCCACACGGTGACGAAGAACGGGATGCCGAGCGGCAGCTGGACGGTCATCAGGCGCCAGACCTGGCTCATGATGGCGACCGACACCGGGACGGCGACGGCCATGCTGATCACCACCAGCCACAGGTAGTTGTCGAGGTAGAGGCGGCTCACCTGGCGATCGCTGTAGCCGAGCGCCTTGAGCAGGGAGATCGAGTACCGCTGCCGGGCGACGACCAGCCGGATCAGCACGTAGAGCACCACCACCATGATCAGCATCGACGACCAGGTGACCAGCGACACGATCCGCGACAGCAACGCGTTGAACTTGACCACCCCGCCGAGCATCTCCTCCCGGGTGGCGTGGCTGAGCACCCGGTCCGGGTCGAGGTCGAGCGGATGGTCCGCCAGCAGGGCGTTGTAGAAGGGCACGGCGGGGCTCCCCTCCGCCGTGCTCATCCGCTCGGCGGCGACCGGGACGGCCGGGTCCAGCAGCTCCTGGGCATGGGCCGGAGTAGTGAAGCCGAAGGCGATCGCGTCGTAGTCGGCGACCCCCACCACGCGGAACTCCCAGTTGAGCGAGCTGCTGTCGCTGAGCGCGATGGTGTCCCCGACATGCAGGCGGTACCTCTGGGCCGCCGCCTTCGACAGCACCAGGTCGTGCTGGCCGAGCCGGCTGACGTCGACGGGGAAGTACGGATCCCCCGGCGGCACGCCGAGCACGGTCAGCGACTTCCCCGGCTGTCCGTCGGCACCGATCACCTGCATCGGGACGGCGACGGCCGGATGGGCGCCGGCAGGGACCGACCTCAGATCAGGGAAACGCAGGGTGTAGAAGTCGTGGAAGGTGAGGTCGGCCTGGGCCCGGGCGAGGTACGCGTCCATCGAGCTGCGCATCCCGAGCCCGAACACCATCAGCAGGCTGCAGAGGAACAGGCCGGCCCCGATGAGCAGGTAACTGCCGAGCGTCCGCAGGGCCTGCCGGAGCCGGAACATCATCACGAACGGCAGCCGGTCCAGGCGCAGCGGCAGCGTCGGGTTCGCGGTGGCCTGGGGGCGCAGCAGCTCCTGGGTCGGGCGGTCCAGGGCGGCCCGGATGACGAGGATGTTGACCACGGCCACCAGCACCGACGGGACGGCGATGCCGCCCGCCACGAGCGCTGCGGACGGCTCGACCGACACCGCGGGGAACGAGTAGTAGCCGGTGACCAGGCCCAGCGACGGGGCGAGCCGACGCCCGAGGATCGCGCCGAGGGTCGAGCCGAGCACGGTGACGGCCAGCGGCAGGATCAGGTAGTAGCGCAGCAGGGCCGCTTCACCGGTGCCCAGTGCCGACTGGGTGCCGATCACCACCGAGTCGCGCAGGATCCGGTCCCGGGAGAACTCCGCCAGGACGTACGCGACCAGCAAGGTGACCAGCACCGTCGTCACCAGGGTCACGACCATCGTCGTGCGGGCGTCGGAGACGGCGCCGGTGATCCGCGGGTTGTCCTGGGTGGGGAGGAACAGCGACATCACCGGGTAGCGGAGCGGCACTCCCGCGTGCCGGGCCGCGTCGATCGCCTTCGCGACGTACGGGTCGGTGGCCCGGGCCGGGTCGAGAGGGATCTGCTGCAGGTGTTCGCGCAGCTGGTCCTGGGTGGCGCCGTGCAGCAGGTAGCCGTACGCCGAGACGACGTCGCGCGGGTGGGCGGCGGCCAGCTGTTCGTACGTGCCGGGGCCGACCACCACCAGGGCGAACCCGGCCGGATCGCTGGTCTGGCCCAGGCGAGGGCTGGCGAGGGTGTAGTCCGGCAGACTGCCGATCCCGCTGATCCGCAGCGTCCGGCCGCCGACAGTGATGATGCCGCCGACCCGTAGGCCGTGGGCGGCAGCGTGCTTCTTCTCCACCATCACCTCGTCGGGACCGCTCGGCAGGGTCCCGGTGTCGAGCGTGGGCCGGCTGACCGCCTGGTCGGCGCGGAACACGCGCACCGTGGTGTCCTGGCCGCTCGAGCGGCCCGGCACGTCCACGTACGGGGTGGGCTCGATCCGGGCCCCGACGGCTTCGGCGTCGGCGAGCTGGGCCGGTGTCAGCGGCACCTCGGTGATCACCGTGCCGTCGGCGAGCTGTCCCTCGCGGGCACCCCGCTCGATCCCCCGCAGCGTCGAGGTGGCCGACGCGAGCAGCCCGACGACGATGCCCAGACCGACGGTGAGCAGCACCACGATCGCGCTCCAGCGCGCCCAGGTGGCCCGGAACCCGCGCCAGGTGCGCCGCGCGGTGAGGCCCAGAGCGGTGGTGGTCACCAGTCGAGATCCCTGGCGGCCCGCGGGTGGGCGTTGGCCTCGTCGCGGACGATCCGCCCGTCGCGCAGCTCGATCACCTGATCGGCCATGGCGGTGATCGCCTCGTTGTGGGTGACCATGATCAGCGTCGTCCCGTAGCGCCGGTGCACGTCGTCCAGCACCTGCAGCATCTGCTGGGAGGTGTGCCGGTCCAGCGCGCCGGTCGGCTCGTCGCACAGCAGCACGTCGGAGCCCTTGACCAGCGCGCGGGCGATCGCGCACCGCTGCTGCTGGCCACCGGACAGCTGCGCGGGGAACTTGTGCTGGTGCTCGGCCATGCCGAGATGGACCAGCAGGTCATCGATGTCGAGGGGCCGGCGGACGAGCTGGGCGGTGACCTGGATGTTCTCGCGCACCGTGAGATCGGGCACCAGGTTGTAGAACTGGAAGACGAAGCCCACGTGGCGGCGGCGGTAGCGGGTCAGCTCCCGGGGCGACATCGAGGTGATGATCTGCCCGGCGACCCGGATCGTGCCGGCGTCGGGGCTATCCAGCCCGCCGATCGCGTTGAGCAGGGTGGACTTGCCCGATCCGGAGGCGCCGACGATGATGCAGCGGGTGCCCGCGGCGACGGTGAAGGTGACCTCGTGCAGCACCTCGACCCGCGACTCCCCGGTGCCGAAGTGGCGCGACAGTCCCTCGACGCGGACCTGGGCCGGTGTGGCGGTGTGCTCACTCATCTGCACCAGTCTTCCACCGGACCGGCCAGCCGGTCCTCCACCGGATCGTCTGCCCCTCTGGGTGGCGACCACCGAGCAGCATCCTGCCTTTCGACAGGGACAGCCGTACCGCTGCCCGTTGAGCATCCCGTTCCTTCGCTGAGGTCCATCTGTCACCGGCGAGTGGCGACGGCGCCCCTCGCCGGGCGAGGATGGAGCCGTGGATGAACGAACGGTACGGGCGGCCGCTGCGCGGGATCTCGACGTACTCGTCGAGCTGAGGGCGGAGATGTTCCGTGCGATGCAGGTGCCGGCCACTGACGGACGGTGGCGTACGAACGCCCGGCGGTGGTTCGCCGACCGGATAGACCGCACGGACTACCGGATCGTGGTGGTCGAGGTGGCCGGCACGGTCGTCGCCTGTGCGGTCGGCGCGGTGAGGGATGCGGCTCCCTCCCCCGGCGCGCCGGACGGCCGCGACGTCCTGGTGAGCAACGTCTGCACGATGCCCGACGCCCGCGGCCGCGGACACGGGCGGGCCGCCTTCGAGGCGGTCATGACATGGGCGCGGACGACGGGCGCCGGACGTGCGGAGCTGATGGCGACGGGCGCCGGACGTCCTCTCTACGAGGGGGCCGGGTTCCTCGTCCAGGACTGCCCGGCGATGCGGGCCGCGCTGGGCTGACCGCTGCCCGCTCGAACCCACAGACCCGCCCCCGTGGAGGCCAACTCCCTTGCAGGCGGGAGCGTTCCCGGATCCCCCCCACGAGGTCAGTGCGGGCCTTTTGCGGCCCTGGTGGCCGGATCAGGCGGTGACGGTGCCGGCCGGGGGCTCGTCGGTGCCGTGGGGGTGCGTACGGCTCACGCCGCGGAAGGCGGAGTGCTGCACCGGGGTCAGGTCGTAGCCGGCTTCGGAGTGCTCGGCCAGGTCGATGCCGGAGATCTCCGCCTCGGCGCTCACCCGCATGCCCATCGTCCGCGAGACAACCCTGGCCAACAGCCAGGTCATCATGAAGGAGAACGTGCCGACCGCGAGGACGGCGACGGCCTGGCGCCAGAGCTGGCCGATGCCCCCGCCGTAGAACAGCCCCCGGGCATGGGTCGCCGTACGCGGATCGGCGAACAGGCCGACGCCCAGCGTGCCGATGATGCCGCCGACCAGGTGGACGCCGACGAGGTCCAGGGAGTCGTCGAAGCCCAAGCGGTACTTCCAGCTCACCGCCCAGGCGCAGGTGGCGCCGGCGAGCAGGCCGATCAGCATCGCCCCCAGCGGACTGACCGCCCCGCCGGACGGGGTGATCGCGACCAGGCCGGCCACCGCGCCGGAGGCCGCACCCAGTGAGGTGGCGTGACCGTCGCGGCGTCGCTCGACCAGCAGCCAGGCCAGCATCGCCGCCCCGGGCGCGAGCAGCGTGTTCACCCAGATCAGCGCGGCCCAGGTGCCGGCGACCAGTGCCGAGCCGGAGTTGAACCCGAACCAGCCGAACCACAGCAGCCCGGCACCGAGCATCACCAGGGTCATGTTGTGCGGGCGCATCGGGGTGACACCGAAGCCGATCCGACGCCCCAGCACGATGGCCAGCGCCAGCCCGCCGGCGCCGCAGGCGATCTCGATCGCGGTGCCGCCGGCCAGGTCGACGGCATGCAGGCGGTTGACGATCCAGCCGCCGTGCGCGGCGGTGAGCCCGTCGCTGGCGAACACCCAGTGAGCCAGCGGGGCGTAGACGAGGACCAGCCAGAGCACCGAGAGGGTGGTCCACGAGGCGAACGTCGTCCGCTCGGCGATGGCGCCCGACAGCAGCGCCACCGCGATGATCGCGAAACACCCCTGGAATCCGGCGAAGGCCAGCGCCGGGACGGTGCCCACGGTCGGGTTGCCGTTGACGAGCGGATCGAGGAAGGCGAACTGGAACGGGTTGCCGATGATGCCACCCAGCGAGTTGCCGAACGCTTCGCTGTAACCGATCACCGCCCAGGTGACGCCCACGGTGGCGGTGCTCACGAAGCTCATCATCACCATGTTGAGCACGCCCTTGGCGCGGACCATGCCTCCGTAGAAGAAGGCCAGACCCGGTGTCATCAGCAGCACCAACGCCGCGCTGGTCAGCAGCCAGGCGGTGTCGCCCGTGTTGATCTCGTGAACCACCCCGTAACTGTCGCTGCTGCGTGTTTCGGGGTTGTTCTGCTCGAGTTACGGCCGCGTGATCGTGCCGTTACGGGCAGATGTGGCAGATGTTACGACGGTGTTTCGTTCTCGCTCCCCTGCCGGCCGCGGTGCGTCCGCCGACCGCCACCCACAGCATTCTCCCGAGCACGGCCCTCCCGTGTACAGCTCACTCCGGAGCGGTCTGCTTCCCCCGGCGCGGATGGCACGGGTGCCGGCCGCACCCTGACCGCCCCGGTCCTCGTGGCTAGGCTGCCTCTGTGACCGAGGGAACGATCCGGACGGTGGCCGTCGTGGGGGCCGGGGCCATGGGGGCCATGTATGCAGCACACTTCGCCCGGGCGGGGGTGGACACCTGGCTCGTCGCCAGTGGCGACCGCGCCGAACGGCTGCGCTCCCCCGGCCTGACCGTCAACGGCGACCCGCTCGCCGCCGAGGTCATGGACCCGGACCGGGCACCGGGCATGCGGACCGCCGACCTCGTCCTGATCGCGGTCAAGCATCACCAGCTGGCCGACGCGATCGCCGAGGTCGCGCCCCTGGTCGGGGACCGGACGACCTTCCTGTCGGTGCTCAACGGGCTCGACAGCGAGGAGGCGATCGCCGCCGCGTACGGCCCCGACAGAGTCCTGCTGTGCATCGCCCTCGCCATGGACGCCCAGCGCGACGGCACCAGGGTGTCGTACCGGCAGCCGGGCCGGCTCGCGATCGGGCTGGGGCCAGTGATGGGCACCCCCGGCCGGCTCCGGGCCGTGCAGGAGGTGCTGGACCGGGCCGGGCTCGCCTGGGTGGCCCCGGCCGACATGCCGCACGAGATGTGGTGGAAGTTCCTGGTCAACGTCGGGATCAACCAGGCGTCCGCGGTGATGCGGGCCCCGTACGGGGCGTTCCGGTCCGACGGCCCCGCCCGTTCGCTGATGCTGGCCCTGATGGACGAGGTGATCGCCGTCGCGCGGGCGGAGGGCGTCGAGCTGGGCGCGGACGATCTCGCCGCCTGGGACCGGGTCCTGGCGGGTCAGCCCGAACAGGGCCGGACGTCGATGTACCAGGACGTGCTGGCGGGCCGGCGCACCGAGGTCGACATCTTCGCCGGCCGCGTCGTCGCGCTCGGGGCCCGCCACGGCATCCCCACGCCGTACAACCAGGCGATGCTCTGGATCCTGGGCTGAGGCGACCGCCGGACCCGGGTCGGCGGGCCTGAGGTCATCGCTCGGCCGGGGTCAGCGGGCCTGAGGCAGCTTCACGCCGCGGCCGCGCCTCGGGTTGGAGGGCGGCGGCACCACCGGGCCGATGTCACCGTCCGGTGCCTCGTCGAGGTCCACGATCACCGGCGCATGGTCGCTGGGGCCGGTCCCCTTGCGGGCGGCCCGGTCCACCCAGGCGGCCTGCACCCGGTCGGCCACCGGCGCAGAGGTGAGCACCAGGTCGATCCGCATGCCCAGATCCTGGTGGAACATCCCGGCGCGGTAGTCCCAGTACGAGAAGACACGCTCGGTCGGCCAATGGTCCCGGACGACGTCGGTCAGCCCGAAGGCCGCCAGGCGCTCCCGCTCCGCAGGGGTGACATGGGTCTGCCCCACGTACGCCGCGGGGTCGAAGACGTCGGCGTCCGCCGGCGCGATGTTCATGTCACCGCAGAGGGCCACCTCGGCAGGACCGGTCGCGACCACCCGCGACAGGGCGTCGAGCCACTCCAGCTTGTAGGCGTAGTGGTCCGAGTCGACCTCCCGGCCGTTCGGCACGTACAGGCTGTGCACGCGGACCCCACCGCAGGTGGCGCTGATCGCCCGCGCCTCGCGGCGCCCGTCGAAATCGGGCTGGCCGAGGAAACCGGCCTCGACATCCTCCAGACCGACCCGGGACAGCAGGGCGACGCCGTTCCACTGGCCCTGCCCGTGGTGGGCGACCCGGTAGCCCAGCGCCGACAGCGGCTCACCCAACAGGTCCGCGAAGGCCTCGTCGGTCAGCTTCGTCTCCTGCAGGCAGACGACGTCGGGGTGGCGCTCCTCGAGCCAGGGCAGCAGGCGGGGCACCCGCGGCTTGACGGAGTTCACGTTCCAGGTGGCGATCCTCACGGGCATGACGCTACCTCCGATGGGCCGGGAACATCCCGCGGCCGGTGGCCCTCGCGCTGACGGCGTGGCTCAGGGCCGTACGGACGCGTGGCTCAGGGCCGTACGGACGCGTGGTTCATGGCCCCGTACGGGGGTGGCTCAGGGCTGCGGGTCGAGGGACCGCAGGGTGTCGCTCGCCCCGGAGACGATCAGGTGGTCGCCGGCCTCGATCCGGCGTTCGTCCGGCGGCCGGTGGTCGTAGCGGCTCGATTCCTTGAGGATCGCGAGGGTGAAGATGCCCTTGGCCCGCAGTGCGCCGACGCTCATCCCGACCAGCCGGCTCCCGGGCGTGACCGGCACCTCCTCGATCGAGAAGTCCAGGTCGGTGCTCGACATCGCTGCATCGATGAAGTCGACCACGGCCGGGCGCACCGCCAGCTGGGCCATCCGACGGCCGCCCATCACGTACGGCGAGACGGCGCGGTCGGCGCCGGCCTGCTGCAGCTTGGCGATCCCCTCCCGCGAGCTCGCCCGGCCGACGATGAAGATGCCGGGGTTGAGCGAACGGGCGGTCAGCACCACGAACACGTTGTCGGGATCGGAGTCGACACAGGTGACCAGCCCGGCGGCCCGTTCGACACCCGCGCTGACCAGGGTCTCGTCGGTGGTCGCGCTGCCCGGGACGATGGGGAAGCCCTCCTCCGCGGCCCGCGTCGTCGAGGCGGGGTCGACGTCGACCACCACCACCTCGTGCCCGGCACCGAGGAGTTCCCGGGCCACCATGGAGCCGACCCGGCCGAATCCGCAGACGATGAAATGACCGGTCAGCCGGTCCACCCGCTTCTGCATGCGTCTTGTCCTCCTCGTCCCTGTCATCGCCCGCTGCATGAGCGCATCGGCCATCACGCCGACGGTGCCGAACACCACGCCCACCGACAGGAAGGACAGCACGATCGTCCAGATCTTGCCGAACAGATCCACCGGATGCTCACCGCTGAAGCCGACGGTCGCCAGCACGTTGACGGCCATGTAGAGGCCGTCGAAGAAGCTCCAGTCCGGCTGTGACCAGTAGAACCCGAGGGACCCCACCAGGGTGACCACGGCCATGATGCCGATCCACGCGACGATGACCCGCACCGCGGGGTCACGCGCCACGGTGCGCCACCACCGATCCCGTCGGGGGCGCTTCTCCATGGCGCGATCCTAGGGCAACAGCGCCGGAGGGTCCCGGGCCCGGTGAGGCGGAACCAGCCGGGCAGGATGGAACCACAGGTCTGCAGACCAGCGAGGTGGAACCCGCTGGTCCGTGTGGTCGCAGGGCGGAATCGCCGGTCCGGATCGACCACCGATCCGGGTCACCATGCCATGCTGGACCGACACGGACGTCGCACGCCGGGAGACGACGTCCCCTGCCGAAGGACGCTGACATGTGGATCGCCGGTCGAGTGCGCGTCGGTCTCGCTGCCGTGGCGACTGCCGCCCTGCTCCTGACGGGCTGTGCGCCGTCCCGGACCGCCTCCCCCGGTGCCCCGGACACGACCTCGGGGAGCAGCGTCGCGCCGACGGAGTCCCCGAGCGCCTCGCCATCGGCCACCCCCGACGACACCCCGTCGGCCACCCCCAGCCCGGAGCCGTCCCCGACCACGGCCAGCCCCTCCCCGCGGCCGACGGCCGGGCCGGTGATCCTCCATCGGGGTGACACCGGCGCCCAGGTACGCGACCTGCAGGCCCGGCTCAAGCAGATCGGCTGGTTCTCCGGCGAGGTCACCGGCACGTACGGTGACGCGACCGTCGCCGCGGTCACCGGGTTCCAGACCAAGCGGGGGTTGCCCGCCACCGGGGCGGTCGACCGGGCGACACTGGATCGGCTCCGGGCGATGACCCGCACCCCCACGACCGCCGAACTGACCAACACCGCCCCCACCGGGTCCACCACCAGCACCTCGGGTCTGGACCCGCGCTGCCTCACCGGCCGGGCGATGTGCATCAGCAAGTCGACCCGGCAGCTGGTGTGGGTCGTGGACGGCGAGCCACGTCTGCGGATGGCCGTACGGTTCGGGTCCGAGCTGACCCCCACCCGGGAGGGTGCTTTCCAGGTGGAGTGGAAGGCGAAGGACTGGGTCTCGACGATCTACCACACCCCGATGCCGTACTCGATGTTCTTCTCCGGCGGACAGGCGGTGCACTACTCCGCCGACTTCGCCGCCCGCGGCTACAACGGCTCGTCGCACGGCTGCGTCAACGTCCGCGACTACAACGCGATCGCCAGCCTCTACGACCAGGTCCGGGTGGGCGACAAGGTCATCGTCTACCGCTGAGGTCCCACCTCGCGGATGCGGTCAGTCGGGGATGTTCTGACCCGGATCCCCAATCGGACACGTTCTCGGCGGGGAACGGTACCGACCCCGTCCCCGCGGGCGGTGTCCCGCCACGCTCGGGACCGGACGAGAGGTCCCCGTCGCATCCGGATGTGACGGGGACCTCTTGCGTGTGCCGGGAGACGTCAGGCGCGCCCCGACTGTGCCCGGCGCCGGCGGGCGGTCGAGTCGATGATCACGGCGAGGAGCGTCACCAGACCGGTGATGATGAACCGGATGGCCGAGTTCAGATTGAGCAGGTCGAGACCGTTGCTGATCGACTGGATGACGAAGATGCCGAGCAGCGCGGAGTATGCCGAGCCGCGGCCACCGAAGAGGCTCGTACCGCCGATCACCGCCGCGGCGATGGCGTTCAGGTTGACGTCACCGGCGCCGGTGCTCTGGTTGGCGGCCGACAGGCGGGAGGCGAGCAGCACACCGCCGAGTCCGGCGAACGTCGAACAGGCCACGAACACGGTCAGGTAGACCCGGCGTACGTTGATGCCCGAGCGGCGGGCGGCCTCGATGTTGCCACCGACGGCCATGATCGTACGGCCCCACTTCGTCCGCCGGATGACGAAGTCCATGATCGCGATCACCACCACGAACAGGACGAACATCAGCGGCACACCACGGTCCTGGTTCAGCACGAAGGCGACGATCGCCAGACCGATTGCGATCAGCACCGCGCGCCCGTACACGATGCTGCCGGGGAGCGTGGACAGCCCGGCGTTCCCCCGGGTCCGGTTGCTGCTCAGCCCCGCCACCAGGGTGAGCCCGGCCACCACGACGGCGAGCACGTACGCGACCCAGGGTGGCAGGAACGTCCCGTTGGCGAACTGGACGAGGCCGGAGGTGAACGGGAGGTTCACCGTCCCCTCGTTGCCCAGGACGAGCAATTGCACGCCCAGGAAGGCGAGCAGGCCGGCCAGCGTGATGACGAAGCTCGGCACCCCGAACCGGTTGAACACCACCCCGTAGATCAGGCCGATCACCGCCCCGCAGAGCACGGCGAACAGGGCCGCCAGCAGCATCGGCCAGCCCTTGTTGACGAAGGTGACCGCGAGCACCGCCGCGGTCAGTCCGGAGACCGACCCCACCGACAGGTCGATCTCCCCCAGCAGCAGGACGAAGACGATCCCGAGGGAGAGGATCCCGATCGGGACCATCTGGATCATCAGGTTCACCAGGTTCTGCGCCGAGATGAACACCGGCGCCAGGACCGAGAAGATCACCCAGATCAGGACCAGGCCGATCACCACCGGCAGCGAGCCGAGATCGCCGCCGCGCAACCGCAGGCCCTGGGCCTTCACCCACCCCATCAGGCCCTGTTCCTGGATCAGCCGCTCGTCCTGCAGGTCGGCGGACGGGATCGCCGGCGGGAGCTCGCCCGGCAGCTCGGCGAGATCCTTGCGGGAAGTCCGCCGCGGCGCGGCTCGCCTCGCCTGCTCGGGCTTCTCGGTGCTCATTGCTCGCTTCCTTCCTGGGTGGGCGCGGCGGGCCGACGGGTGTTGTCGACCGCGCCGGTGATCGCCGCGATGATCTGCTCGACGTTGGTCTCGGCCACCCGGTACTCGCCGTTGTTGCGTCCGAGCCGCAGGACGACGACGCGGTCGGCGACCGCCATCACGTCGGCCATGTTGTGGCTGATCAGGATCACTGCCAGGCCCCGTTCGCGCAGCCGGCGGATGAGGTTGAGCACCTCGGCGGTCTGCGCCACGCCCAACGCCGCGGTGGGCTCGTCGAGGATGACCAGGTGCGGCTCGCCGAGCAGCGCCCGGGCGATGGCCACGGTCTGGCGCTGGCCGCCCGAGAGACTGGCGACGGCGATGCGGACGGACGGGATCTTGGCGCTCAGCTCCCGGAGCAGGCCCCAGGACCGCTTCTCCATGGTCACCTCGTCCAGCACCGAGCCGCGGGTGATCTCACTGCCGAGGAAGAGGTTGGACACCACGTCGAGGTTGTCGCACAGGGCGAGGTCCTGGTAAACGGTGGCGATGCCCAGCTTCTGCGCCTGGGCCGGGGAGATGATGTGCACCTCCTCCCCGTTGATCAGGATGTGTCCGGTGTCGGGGGTGTGGACGCCGGCGACGGCCTTGATCAGCGTCGATTTCCCGGCGCCGTTGTCGCCGACGAGGGCCACCACCTCCCCTGCCCTGGCATGGAGTTCGATGTCGCTCAGCACCTGGACGGCGCCGAAACGCTTGGAGATCCCCGTCATCGACAGGACCTCGGGCGGGGAGGTGGTGGTCATGGTCGTCTGGCTCCCGTCGGCCTCGTCGCTACTGGAGACCTGCGGTCTTGCAGGCGTCGGCGAACTGCGGCGTGCAGATCTGGGCGACCGTGTAGAAACCGTCCTTGACGACCGTGTCCTTGATGTTGCTCCTGGTCACCGCGACCGGGGTGAGCAGAGTGGCGGGCACCCCGTCCTTGGTGGTCGAGGAGGCGGGGGGCTTGCCGTTGGCGAGCAGGACGGCGTTCTTGGCGGCGTCCTGGGCCTGCGGCCGGATCGCCTTGTAGACCGTCATCGCCTGGTCACCGGCCACGATCCGCTGGATGCCGGTGAGCTCGGCGTCCTGACCGGTCACCGGGACCATGGGCGAGACACCGCCGGCCTTCAGCGCGGTGATCACGCCACCCGCGGTGCCGTCATTCGCGGCGTACACGCCGACCAGGTTCGGCTTGACGGTGGTCAGCTGGCTCTCCATGAAGGCCTGGGCCTTGTCCGGGCTCCAGTCGGGGGTGTCGTACTCCGCCTTGATCGTGAAGCCCGACTTGTCGAGGACGCTGTGGGCGCCGGACTTGAAGTCGGCGGCGTTCGCGTCGGTCGGTGAGCCGTTGACCATCACGAGGTCACCCGAGGTCTTGCCCGCCTGGTGCAGGATGTCCACCAGGGTGGTCGCCTGCAGCTGACCGACCTTGATGTTGTCGAAGGAGACGTAGTAGTCGGCGCCGGCGATGAAGCGGTCGTACGCCACGACCTTGACCCCCTTGGCCTTGGCCTCGTTGACGATGGTCACGGCGGACTTGCCGTCGACCGCGTCGAGGACCAGCACCTTCGCCCCCTGGGTCATCGCCGACTCGGCCTGCTGCTGTTGCTTGGCGGCGTCCTGGTTGGCGTTGTTGTAGATCAGGGTGCAGGTCGCACACTCGGTCTTCAGCGCCTCCTCGAAGTACGGCTTGTCGAAGGTCTCGTAGCGCGTGGTCTTCGTCTCGGGCAGGAGCAGGGCGATCTTGGCCCCGGCCGGTGCCGAGCCGCCACCTGATGTGGATTGGTTGCCGCCACATCCGGCCAGCGTTGCCAGGGACAGCCCGGCGGCCAAGCCGATAGCCGCCAATCGGGTGAGTCGAGCGTTCATGACGAACTCCTGAGTCAGGTGATGAGCGGACGGCCCCGTTGCCGCCACTCCGTTCCATTGAAAGACCTTCGTGTCCGTTTCGTGTGAGATTCGACACAAACGGCTGTCGAATCGTCACGGACGTCCGCCGGGGTGGATGGGGCGGCGCGCGGGGCTGCCGCGCGAGGCGGGCCGGATTAGGCTGACCTCATGAGCCAGACGACGGTCCTGTCGGTCCCCGGCCCCGGTGGCGTCCGCGAGGTCACCCTCAGCAACCCCGGCAAGGTGCTCTGGCCGGCCGGTCCGGCCGGGGAGGCGATCACCAAACGCGGGCTCGCCGACTATCTCCTGGCGGTGGCCGGGCCCTTCCTGCACCTCAACGGCGACCGCCCGATGACCCTCCAGCGGTTCCCCGAAGGCATCGAGGGCGAGGAGTTCTTCTCGAAGCGACCGCCGCAGGGCACCCCCGACTTCCTCCGGCGGGTGACCTGCACCTACCCTTCCCGGCGCCGCCACGACCAGCTGGTCTTCGACGAGCCGGCCGCGCTCGCCTGGGCCGCCCAGGTGGGCACCGTCACCTTCCATCCCTGGCCGGTGCGGACCGCGAACCTCGACAACCCCGACGAACTGCGTATCGACCTCGATCCGCAGCCGGGCCGGCACTTCCGCGACGCGGTCGAGGCCGCCGTGGCACTGCGCGAGGTGATGGCCGAGGTCGGCCTGACCGCGTACGCCAAGACCAGCGGCAACCGGGGCGTGCACGTCTACGCCCGGATCGCGCCGACCCACGAGTTCCAGCAGGTCCGCCACGGGGTGATCGGCATCGCCCGCGAACTGGAGCGGCGGCTGCCCGACCTGGTCACCACCTCCTGGTGGAAGGAGGAGCGCGGCGAGCGGATCTTCGTCGACTTCAACCAGGCCAACCGGGACCGCACCATCGCCGCCGCGTACAGTCCGCGCCCGTTGCCGGCAGCCACCGTCTCGATGCCACTGACCTGGGACGAGCTCGGCGCGGCGAAGGCCCCGGACGCCTTCACCGTGCACACCGTCCCCGAGATCCTGGCCGACCGGCCGTGCGCCTGGTCCTCGATCGACGAGCACGTCGGTGGGATGACCGCGGCGCTCGCCCTGTGGCAGGCGGATCTGGACCGCGGGCTGGGCGAGCTGAACTTCCCGCCCGACTACCCCAAGATGCCGGGCGAGCCGCCACGGGTCCCGCCGAGCAAACGGCGCACCGACCGGCCCGACGCCGACTACCTGGCACCCAAGGCGGAGCGCGACGCCGAGTGGGGCACCCCGATCGTGCCCCCGTACGGCCCGATGCTGGCCAAGCCGGTCAAGGAACTGCCCCGCGGCGAGATGCTGTACGAGCCGAAGTGGGACGGGTTCCGCTCGATCATCTGGCGATCCGGCGACCGGGTCGAGATCGGCAGCCGCAACGAACGCCCGATGACCCGCTACTTCCCCGAGATCGTCGAGGCCGTCATCGCGAACTTCCCCGACCACTCCTGCGTCGACGGCGAGATCGTGCTGGTCGACCCCGACAGCGGCGACCGGCTCGACTTCGACCTGCTCCAGCAGCGCATCCACCCGGCAGCCTCCCGGGTGCGCAAGCTGGCGGCCCTGACCCCGGCCAGCTTCGTCGCGTTCGACCTGCTCGCCCTCGGCCCGGTCGACTACACCGTCCGGCCGTTCGCCGAGCGGCGGGCCGCGCTGGAGCAGGCCCTCGCCGAGGCCCGGCCGCCGATCCACCTCACCCCCGCCACCCGGGACCGGGAGCTGGCCGCCCGGTGGTTCGCCGAGTTCGAGGGGGCGGGCCTCGACGGGGTGGTGGCCAAGCCGTTGGACCTCCGCTACCAGGAGGACAAACGGGTGATGTTCAAGTACAAGCACGACCGCACCGCCGACTGCGTGGTCGCCGGCTACCGGCTGTACAAGGACCGTGACGATGCCGTCGGCTCGTTGCTGCTGGGCCTCTACGACGACCGGGGGGCACTGCACCACGTCGGGGTGATCGGCGCGTTCCCGATCGCCCGCCGCGAGGAGCTGTTCGGCGAGCTCCAGCCGCTGGTGACCACCATCGAGGAGCACCCGTGGGCCGGGGAGAAGCCGGCGGAGACGATGCCGGACAACCGCGACCAGGAGACCCCGCGCTCCCCGATGGCCGCCGCCGGCTCCCGATGGAACGCCCGCAAGGACCTGTCCTTCACCCCGCTGCGCCCCGAGCGGGTCGTCGAGGTGCGCTACGACCACATGGAGGGCCCGCGGTTCCGCCACACCGCTCAGTGGGTGCGCTGGCGCGAGGACCGTACGCCGCAGTCGTGCACGTACGCCCAGCTGGAGGAGCCGGTCAGCTACGACCTCGGGGCGATCCTGGGTCTGTCCTGAGCCCGTCGGGGCTTGTCCGGTCGGCAGCTGTCCGGTCGGCAGCCCGATCCTCGGGATCCATCCGGTCGGTTTCCGACGCCTCGGGAGCCGATGCCTCGGGAACCGGACCGACCAGCGCGGTGACGAACCGGGCCACCGGCGTGGTGATCAGTCGCGCCCGCGCGTGCGGATCGTCGGCCTTGCGGGTCGGGCCGAGCGCGTGCACCGCACCGGGGATCTCCACGATCTCCCGGCCCGGCCGGTCCGTACGGACCAGGGCCGTACGGACCTCCGCCGCGCTGCCGAACGGGTCGCGTTCGCCCTGGACGACGAGCAGCGGCCCGTCGACCCCTGCCGCTTCCGCGGCCCTGGACGAGGCCGGTCGGCCCGGTGGATGCAGCGGGAACGCCAGCGCCACCACGGCCCGGGCGGGCGGGGCGAAGCAACGGCACGCGACCCTGGCCCCGGCGCTGCGGCCCCCCACCACCAGCGGCAGCCCTGGCCACCGGTCGGTGACGACCTGAAGGGCGGCCCGCCAGGCGGTGTCCAGCCCGGCGGCCGCGCCCGCGACGCGCCGCCCGGCCGTACGCCACGGCTGCTCGAACCGTGCGACCGAGATGCCCAGCGGCGGCAGGGCCTCGGCGAGTGCGCTCAGGTCGAACGCCTCGATCCCCCCGCCGGCGCCGTGCCCCAGCACCAGGATCGCGATCGGCGCGGCCGCTTCGTCGACGACGAGCCGTCCCGTCCCGACCGGCGTCGCGACCTCGACGGTTTCCATGGCCCTCCTGGTGGTGCTGGATCTGTCCGGGCCCGCCAGCGGGGATCGCCGGGGCAGGTCGGCCCATCGTGCCACGCCGGCGGGTGGTCTCAGGCGCTGATGACCTCACCGGCGACCCTGAGAAGGGGCTCAGGTGTCGAATCTCCTACGACAATAGGTTAGGTTAACCTCACCTTACCGGTGGGTCCCAGGAGTCACCGCCCATCTGACATCCGTGCTCTGCCGGGACGACCGTCCGGCGGCACCGACCATCTGGAGGTATCCATGAGCTCGACGAACGTGGTCGTCCTCGGCCTGATCGCCGGGATGACCATCTTCCTGGGCCTGCCGCTCGGCCGGATCAGGGCCGCCCTGCCCCGGACCCGGGTCTGGCTGAATGCGCTGGCGACCGGCATCCTGCTGTTCCTGCTCTGGGATGTGCTCACCCATGCCTGGGAACCGATCGACAAGGCACTGACGGACAAGGACCTGTCGGCCGTCACCGGATCGGCGATCGTGTTCGTCGTGGGTCTGGTCGTCGGACTGCTGGGACTGGTCCACTTCGACCGCTGGGTGGCCGCGCGGAGCAGGCCGGTCGGGCGGCCGAGTGGCCCGGGGGCCGCGACGGCGGGGCAGCTCCCCACCACGGGCCACGTGTCGGTCGCCCGGACGCTGTCGCTGATGATCGCGGTGGGCATCGGGCTGCACAACTTCGCCGAGGGCCTGGCGATCGGCAACAGTGCGGCGAGCGGTGCCACCGACCTGGCGATCCTGCTGGTGGTCGGGTTCGCGATCCACAACGGCACCGAGGGCTTCGGCATCGTCGCCCCGATGGCGGCGGAGGCCGAACGGCCGTCCTGGGGCTACCTGGGTCTGCTCGGCCTGATCGGCGGCGGCCCGACCTTCCTCGGCACCCTGGTCGGCCAGCAGTTCTCCAACGACCTGGTCAGCATCGCCTTCCTCACCCTGGCCGCCGGTTCGATCCTGTACGTGATCATCGAGCTGCTGGCCGTGGCCCGGCGCCAGCAGATGAAGGTGATCACCACCTGGGGGATCGCCCTGGGGCTGCTCCTCGGCTTCGCCACCGATGCCGTGGTGACACTCGCCGGAGCCTGATCGGCCCGCAACGTCCTGGGGGCCACGGGCCCCGTGCGACTACGGGCGCGCCGTCGGCGGGCGTACGCCGTAGGCCGACTCGATCACCAAAGAAGCGATGATGCGCTCCACCGCGGCCCCGAGGTCATCCTCGGGGCCGCTGGTGCGTTCCTGGAGCAGGCCGGTGGTCCGGGGTGCCGTACGATCCACGGTCGCCGCCCACCAGGTCGGCGGATCCGTCGGGATCTCGTCCCCGCCGGCATGGCCGTGCACCAGGACCGCCAGCAGCCGGGCGATCCCCAGGGGGTCGCCCACGCCGGCCTCGGCGAGGCCCGCCACGAGGCACTCCGTCCAGGCGATGCCGTCGGGTCCGCGAGGTGTCGTACGGGGCGCCACCTCGGCCAACCACGGATGGGCCCGGAGCACCTGCCAGCGCGCCCGGCACCAGGTGCGGATCAGGTCCGCCAGGGACCCGGTGAGCTGCGGAGCCGCCCCCAGTGCGACATCGGCCATCACCTCGACCAGTGTCTCCTTGGAGTCGACGTACCGGTAGAGGGCCGTCGTGGTCAGCCCGAGCTCCTTGGCCACGACCTGGAGAGTCACAGCGGGCAGGCCGTGGCGGTCGGCGACCCGGATCCCGGCCCGGGCCACCTCCACCACGTGGTAGCGCGGCCGAGGGCCCGGTGAGTCACCGGTGATCCCCCAGAGTGCCGCCATCGCGGACCATGACCCCGGAGAACTGTGCATGTCATTCACTCTAACGTAGGCAAATAGTGAATCAGATTCACTGCTCTGGAAATAATTGTGACCAATGATCACAGTTGTCTGATGTGGGTGTGTATGGCATTCACAGTGCTGTGATTGCAGGATCAGATCACGGCGATTCGACGGGGTGAGCGGTTCTCCGTGGCCGGCGGTGACACGGGGCGCGGCTCCGAGCGCGCCGCGGTCGGTCGGAGCTCGTCGCCGGTCGACCGTCAGGGGCCGGTCGGCCCCGGCTCCCCCGCTCTGGCCCGGGCGGCGGGGGCGGTGCCGCGCAGGCCGAACCAGCTGACCAGACCGCCGAGCCCGAGCAGGCCGGCGGTCACGTACATGGCGAGGCGGTAACCGTGGGTGAAGCGCACCGGGTCGAGGTAGTCGGCACCGGACAGTCCCACCACGGCGGGCAGGGCGGCCGTGGCGAGCAGGCTCCCGGTCCGCGCCACCGCGTTGTTGAGAGCGCTGGCCGCGCCGGCGAGACGTTCCGGTGCGGCGCCGAGCACGGCGGCGGTCAGCGGCGACACCAGGACCGACAGCCCGAGGCCGAAGACGGAGGTGCCGAGCAGCGCGATCCCCCACCCCGAGGTCGCCTGCACCCGGGAGAGGATGAGCACCCCGAGGGCGACGACCATCGGCCCCACCGTCATCGGTGCCCGGGGGCCGATGCGCTGGGCGAGGGTGGCCATCGGTGCGGACAGGAACAGCAGCAGGATCGTGATCGGCAGGGTGGTGAGCCCGGAGTCGCGCACGGAGAACCCGGCGGTGACCTGCAGCTGGACCACCAGGAAGAAGAGGGTGGCCCCCAGGGCCCCGTAGACCAGGAAGGTCATCAGGTTCGCCGAGCTGAACACCCGTGACCGGAACAGGGTGAGTGGCACCAGTGGGTAGGCCACCCGGCGCTCGACGACGATGAAGACCACCATCCCGACGGCGGCCACGGCGCCCGCCACGGCGAGGAGCGCCGAGGACATGGTGCGGCTCTCGGTGAGCAGCCAGGTCAGCGCCGCCAGCATCGCCGCGGTCAGGCCGGCGCCGGCCAGGTCGAAGCGACCGACCGCCCGATCGTCGCGGCTCTCCGGGATCACCGCCAGCCCGGCGGCCACGACCGCAGCCGAGAGGGGGAGGTTGACGAGGAAGATCCACCGCCAGGTGAGGTGCTCGATGATCCAGCCGCCGAGGAACGGGCCGATGGCGACGGCGATGCCGGACATCCCGGCCCAGACGCCGATCGCGCCGGGCTGGTCGTCCTCACGCAGGGTGCTCCGGATGATCGCCAGCGCGCCGGGGGTCAGCAGGGCGGCGCCGATGCCCTGCAGCACCCGGGCGGCGACCAGCCATCCGGTCGACGGCGCCAGCGCGCAGAGCAGCGAGGCCACGGCGAACCAGCTGATCCCGACCAGATAGACCCGCCGGCGGCCGAGCCGGTCCCCCAGGCTGCCACCGACCAGGATCAGCGTCGACAACGACAGCGTCAGCCCGTTGTTCACCCACTGGAGGCCGCCCAGCGAACTGGCCAGGTCTCGGCCGATCGTGGGCAGGGCGATGGTGACCACACTGGTGTCGAGCGCCGCCATCCCGGAGCCCAATGTCACCGTGGCCAGGGTGAGCCGTCCGCGGCGGGACCGGCGGGCGTACGGTCCGCCGGAGCGCCCGGTCAGGGCCTCAGCCCCCTCCGCCGGCCCGGCATCGGACCGGGTCAGTCATCGACGTGCGGACCGGCGTCGCGCTCGATGTCGAGGCGGACCTTGGCCAGGGTGCCCCCGATCGCCGCGACGGCGGCGAGCACGGGAGCGGTGAAGACGGTCAGCGCTCCCCCGGCCAGGCCGATGGTGAGCGGAACGCTGAGCAGTTCGCGGCCCTCGGCGTTGCGGACGATGACACGCCGTGCGTCGGCGTCGGCGTAGAGCTTCTTGACGGTGAGGACCAGCTGGTCGCCGGCGACCTCGATCTGTTCGATGAACGTACGTCCGGATCTGTCCATGTCGGGACTTTACCAGCAGGCCGCCGGGCGGGTCCGGCGCCGGATCACGGCATCAGCGAGCCCGGATAGATGACGAGCAGGTGGCCGATCCACCACCACTGCAGGGCCAGCCCCAGGGCGGTGACGACGGCCACTTTGATCACCACGAAGCGCTTGCCCCACCCGAGGAATCCGATCACCGGGAACAGCAGCGGGAAGCACATGAGCAGATAGCGGAGCAGGCCGAAGTTCGGCCCCGTCACCAGGGCGAGGAACAGCGGATAGCCCCAGAACCAGGTGCGGATGTCGAGGCCCCAGCCCCGCATCATCGGAAGGAAGGAGATGACGATCGCGGCGACCAGCAGGAGGACGATGAGCGCCGGGAACCACCACCCGAAGATGGCATAGGTGCCGGTGAACCACGACCCGATGCTGGTGTCCTCCACCCGGGAGCTGCCGCCCGTCGGGGTGCTGGAGAACATCTGGGAGACCAAGGACCAGGTCAACGCTCCCCCGACGGAGACCAGCCCCAGCAGGACGAGAGCTGCCCGCTCCCCCCGGCCGAACGGGTCCTGATGGCGACGCCGCCACCGGTCGATCAGGTGGACCAGGGCCACCAGCCCGAACGGGGGCGTGATGATCCGCACCAGGCTCAGCCCGACGATCGCGACGCTGGCCCAGACGTACTTCCGCTTCGAGAGCAGCAGGAAGGCGAGGACGAGCGCGAGGAGCCCCATCGCCTCGCTGTAGGCCACCTGGAGAAGCGGGGCGGTCAGGAAGCTGTTGAACAGGACGATGCCCGCGGTGGCGTAGAAGGGGCCCTTCCGGTCCGCCAGGAGCCGGAACAGGAGCACCATGGCAGCCATCCCACAGACCAGGTTGACCACGGTGGCTGCGACCGGGAACGTCAGCCCCGTGTGCATGAGCAAGCGTGTCGTCAGGGGAAACCCGGGCGGGAAGGCCCAGGTGTGGTAGATCTCATAGAGCGAGTTTCCCGAGGGGCTGACTCCTCCGTAGCCCTCCGTGGCGATGTAGCGGTACCACTGTCCGTCCCAGTTGGTGATGATCCCCCAGTAGCCGGGATCCGCGGGCATCGGACCGAACATGAACGTGTCGCGGGTGCTGGCCGGCATCGCCACCTGACGGTGGGACAGGTAGCTGATCGCGGCCCAGGCATAGACCCGGAACAACAGGAACACCGTGATCGGGAGCCCGATGGCGAACCATCGCGGCGTACGCACATTCTTGGTGCTCGTCGCGTCCACTGGGGTCGGTCCGGACACTAGGGTCATACGACGTCGGTTCCCTTCGCAATGCTGTCTGGTGCTGAACCCTCGACGAGGTGTCTCGTCCGGGTCATCGACCCCCGGAGCCCGGCTGGTCGGCCCCCGGGACAGGGTCCGGCTCCACCGTCGGCTCGTACGAGTCCCCGGCATCTTAGCCGAGCCCGCAGGCCGGACCGTCGGGCGAGGTCACCGCCGGCCCGTAGGATGACCGGGTGTCTGCCCCCAGCCGAACGTACGAGCACGCCGAGGAGCCGGTCCACGACCACCTGCGCCGCAACCTGACGAACCGCCACATCCAGCTGATCGCGATCGGCGGAGCGATCGGCACCGGCCTGTTCATGGGGTCGGGGCGGACCATCTCGCTGGCCGGCCCCTCGATCCTGCTGGTCTACGTGGTCATCGGCGTGATGCTGTTCTTCGTCATGCGGGCGATGGGCGAGCTGCTGCTGCACAACCTCGAGTACGCCTCCTTCCAGGACTTCGCCGCCGACCTGCTCGGCCCCTGGGCGGCCTTCGCCATCGGCTGGACGTACTGGCTCAGCTGGGTCTTCACCGGCATGGCCGACATCGTCGCGGTGACCGGATACTGGAAGTTCTGGGTCGGCGACCTGCCGGTGGCGATCGGGCTGACCGTGCTCACTCTGGTCGTGCTGCTGGCGCTCAACCTGCTCACCGTACGGCTCTTCGGCGAGATCGAGTTCTGGTTCGCCCTGATCAAGGTGGTCGCGATCCTCGCCCTGGTTGCGGTGGGCTTTGCCCTGGTGGTGCTGCGCTTCACCTCCCCGACCGGCATCCATGCCTCCCTGGCGAACCTGTGGAGCCACGGCGGCGTCTTCCCGACCGGCCTGCCCGGCTTCTTCGCCGGCTTCCAGATCGCGGTGTTCGCGTTCGTCGGGATCGAGCTGGTCGGGGCGACCGCGGCCGAGGCCCAGGACCCGCTGCGGACGTTGCCGAAGGCGATCAACTCCATCCCCGCCCGGGTGCTGCTCTTCTACGTCCTGGCGCTGGCGGCGATCATGGTGGTCACGCCCTGGGACATGGTCGACCCGACCACCTCCCCCTTCGTGAACCTGTTCACCCTGATCGGGTTCGGCGGTGCCGCCGGTCTGATGAACTTCGTCGTGCTCACCTCGGCGGCATCGTCGTGCAACTCCGGCATCTACTCCAGCTCACGGATGCTCTACGGGCTCGCCCACAAGGGGATGGCACCGCGCTGGCTGGGCACCCTCAACCAGCGTGACGTCCCGGCGGCGGGCCTGTGGCTCTCGGTGGTGCTGATCGGCGCGTCGCTGGTGCTCACCGCCAACGAGTCGGTGATGGCCGCCTTCACCGTGGTCACCTCGGTGGCGGCTGTGCTGTTCATCGTGATCTGGAGCCTCATCCTGATCAGCTACCTGCGCTACCGCGCGGTGCGCCCCGAGGCCCACGCCGCCTCCCCCTTCCCGATGCCGCTGGGCCGGGTGATGTCCTGGGTCGTGCTCGCCTTCTTCGGCTTCGTCATCGTGCTCCTGGCGCTGCGGCCCGAGACCCGCGAGCCGATGCTCGTCGCGCCGGTCTGGTTCGTCCTGCTGGCCCTCGGCTGGCGGATCCTGCGCCACCGGGCCAACGTACGCGCCGGGATCCACCGCTGACGGCTCGCCCGGTCGCCCCGCTCCCGAGCGGCCGCCGAGTCGGCGTGACCGGCGGTACGCCCGGTCAGGCCTGGCTCGGGTGGTGTTCCGGCCCGAGGAGCTTCAGGGTCTTCGGGTCGCGTACGCCACCGAAGTAGCGCTGCAGCACCTGCCGGAACACCGGCCCGCCCGGATTGGCCGCCTCGAACAGGGTCATCGACGAGCGCAGCTTCATGGCGTCGACCCGACCCAGCAGGTGTTCGGCCGTGGGGGCGGGGCCGTCGGCCACCGCCCGGGCGGCCTCGAGCAGCCGGTGCTCCAGCACCGGGTGCTGGAGGTAGGCGCGCGCCTCGTCGAGGTCGGCGATCGAGAAGTGGGCCGCGGTCGAGGAACGCCCCAGCCCGGTGAGCTGCGGGAAGACGAACCACATCCAGTGTGTCGTCTTGCGCCCGGCCCGCAGCTCGGCGAGGGCCTGTTGGTACACGCCGTCCGCCTGAGCGCGGACGAAACGCTCCAGGTCGTACGGATCGGTGCTGTCCATGGGGCAATTCTGCCCGCCTGCGGCCGGTTGCGCCGCTGTTGTCGCAGAGCTCCTGCAGCCGGACAGCCGTTCAATCACTGCCACGACCTCGCGTGCCTCGCACAGGTTGCGCCGCTGTTCGCAGAGCTTCTGCTGCCGGATCGCGGCCCGATCCGCCGCGACAGGATCCCGTACGGCAGCGGGGCCGCGCCGTTACAGTGGGAGCAGGGCGAGGACAGGAGCCGCCATGAGAGCCACGAGGCCGTGGGGCGCCGGGCCTGGGCGCCGGAGGACGGCGACAGGAGGCCCCGCTCTGCCGCTGGCGGAGCTGGCCGTCCTCGTCACGGCGACCGGTGCCGGCAGGCTGGAGATCCGCACGCCGTTCGACGGCAGCGTGCTCGGCACGGTGCCGCGGTCCGACATCGACGACGTCGCCGAGGCGATCCGGCGGGCCCGGGCGGCCCAGGTCGCCTGGGCGGCGCGGAGCCCCCGCTCCCGCGCCGAGGTGATGCACCGGTTCGCCCGCCTGGTGCTGGACCGGCGCGACTCCGTCCTCGATCTGATCCAGCTGGAGTCGGGCAAGAGCCGGCTGGACGCCCTGGAGGAGGTCCTCGACGCCTCCCGGACCGCCGCCCACTATGCCCACGCCGCCCCCGACCTGCTGCGGCCACAACGCCGCGCCGGCGCGGTGCCGGTGCTGACCCGCACCCTCGAGGTCCGCAGCCCCAAGGGCGTGGTCGGGGTGATCAGCCCGTGGAACTACCCCTTCACCCTCGCCGTCTCCGATGCGGTCCCGGCCCTGCTGGCGGGCAACGGTGTGGTGCTGAAACCGGATTCGCGCACCCCGTTCGCCGCCCTGCTCGGTGTGTCCCTGCTGCGTGCCGCCGGCCTGCCCGGTGACCTCCTCCAGGTGGTCGTCGGGCCCGGCGCGGAGCTCGGGGCGCCGATCATCGACGGGGTCGACCACGTGATGTTCACCGGTTCGACGGCCACCGGCCGCCTCGTCGCCAGCCGCTGTGCGACCCGGCTGGTCGATGTCAGCGCCGAGCTCGGCGGCAAGAACCCGCTGATCGTGCTGGCCGACGCCGATCTGCGCAGTGCCGCGATCGGGGCGGTGCGTGCGGCGTTCGCCAGCGCCGGCCAGCTGTGCATCGGGGTCGAGCGGATCTACGTCGAGCAGTCGGTGCACCGGGCCTTCCTCGAGCGGTTCCTGGCCGTGGTGGCGCGGATGCGGCTCGGCGTCGGGCTCGCCTGGGACCTGGACATGGGCACCCTGGTCTCGGCCCGGCAGCTGGAGCGGGTGTCCGATCTGGTGGCGGACGCCGTGGCCCGGGGCGCCACGGTCCTCGCCGGAGGCCGTCCCCGCCCCGATCTTGCCCCGTGGTACTACGAGCCCACCGTCCTGGCCGACGTCCCCGACGACGCGAGGCTCACGCGCACCGAGGCCTTCGGCCCGGTGGTGTCGGTGCAACCGGTGGCGGATCTCGACGAGGCGGTTGCCCTCGCCAACGCGAGTGACTACGGCCTCAGCGCCAGCGTGTGGACCTCCGGGCGCCGCGGCGAGGCGGTGGCCCGGCGACTGGAGGTCGGGACGGTCAACGTCAACGAGGCGTACGCCGCCGCCTGGGCCTCCCACGCGGCGCCGATGGGCGGGTGGAAGGACTCCGGGATGGGCCGGCGCCACGGTGTGGAGGGCCTGCTGAAGTTCACCGAGAGCCGGACCATTGCCACCCAGCGGCTGCTCCCCCTCGAACCGCCGCCCGGGCGACCGGGGGCGGCCCGGGCATTCGCCGCCGGGATGACGCCGGTGATCCGCCTGCTCGACCGGTTCCGGTGACCGTGGCGGTCGGGGGCGGGCCGAGCACCTGTCTCAGCGTCCTCGAGTCACCGGCGGGCGACGTGCGCGACGGCGGGCCCGGACCCGGACGGCCAGGTGCGCAGTCCCGGTCGCCGCGTACGCCACCGCGACGAGGACCGGCGCGGTCCACAGCGGGGCGCCGGTCAGTTCGAAGGCCATCGCGCTGGCGAACAGCGGGGCCCGCTGGGTGACCGCGAGCACGCCGGCCGATCCGACCAGCGACCAGAGCGCGACGGACGCCTCCCCACCCGTGGCCCGGACGATCGTCGCGGCCAGTCCGCCGGCGGCCGCGCCGGTCGCCAGGGCCGGGGTGAGCAACCCGCCGACCGCCCCGGAGCGTACGTAGAGGCCGGTGACCAAGGGCTTGAGCAGCACCAGGAGGGCGAACAGGGTGACCGAACCGCCGCCGGCGAACGTGGTCTGCATGATCGCGGCGCCGTTGCCGGGCAGATCCGGCAGCGGCACCGAGAGCAGCCCCAGGACCAGGCCGGCGACGGCGATCGCCACCGGCAGGCGCCAGCTCACCGGCGGACGGTGCCGCTCGGCGACGACGCGCAGGGCATGGAAGGACAGACCGAGCAGGGCGCACAGCGGCACGGCCACCACGGCCCAGCCGAGGGTGCCGGCGTCGGGGGCGGCCATCGGGAAGTCGTAGGTGGGCCGATCGGCGACGACCGGCCGGGCCACCAGGGTGGCGATCACGGACATGGTGAGGGCGGTGACGACGGCGCGCGGGGACCGTCGGGCCAGCAGGATCTCGAGGGCGAACAGGGCACCGGCGAGCGGCACGTTGTAGACGGCGGCCAGGCCGGCGCCGGCAGCGGCGGCCAGGATGATCCGGCCGTCGTCCGGGGCCACGCCCAGCCGTCGACCGATCAGCTGCGCCGCCACCGCCGCGGTCTGCCGCGGGGCCCCCTCGCGCCCGAGGGACCCGCCCGCACCGACCAGCAGGACCTGGAGCAGGGCATCCGTGGTGGTCCGCCAGAACCGCACCGGCCGGTCCGGATCCTCGAGTGCGGCGCTCAGCGGCAGCACCTCGCTGTTCCGGCGCAGCACCCACCACCCGAGCCCGGCCAGGGTCCCGCCGATGACCGGGGCGAGAATGCGACGCAGCGGTGCGGCGCCCTGGGCCAGCGACGTCCCGTCCTGGCCGTACGCCACGATCTCGATGCCGCGCAGCAGCAGGGTCATGCCGGCACCGACGAGCCCGGCGGCCAGGCCGCCGAGGACGACGGCCGCCGTCATGGTCAGCAGCCGACGCGTACGGCCGACCTCCGCGGGCCTGTCGGTCCCACCGCCCGATCCGGTCCTATCGCTCAATCCGGACCCATTGCCCGTCCCGGACTGCCCGCCACCGGCCATCGGCCCATGCCTCTCCGGCCGGGAGCCTGCAGCGTCCGGCGCTGCAGGCCGCGGTCACGACTCCTTGAGATACTCCCGCGCCACGGCGACGGCCCCGACCGTGGTCCCGTCGGGGGCGTTGATCACCGCGAACGTCATGGTGACGTACACCTTGCCACCGTCGGCGGTCACCCCGCGGGTGCGGCGCGGCTTGCCGTCCGAGGCGAGGTGGCCCGAAGCCATCGCCGCGTTGAACCCGTGCTCGTGGGCGGCGCGCAGCTTCTCCGGGATGATGATCTCCACCGTCTGCCCGATCGCCTGCTCCGCCGTGAAACCGAACAGCTCCTCCGACTTCTGGTTCCACCTGCGGATGATGCCGTCGACGTCGATGACGATGATGCCGTCGCCCGCTTGCTCCAGGGCGGCGGCGGAGAGATCCAGGTCGAGCTGGGGAGCCGTCTGGTCGGTCATGCGCGGGGTCCTCTCGTCTTCGCGCCTGCCGGGCCACGTCGGATGGGTAGCCCGGAAGCAGTGTGTTGCTTCTGGAGTCTCGTCGGCCCGACGACCGCCGTCAAGGGTGGTTCCGTGTTCCTGGTCACGTTCCTGTCGAGGATCGCGACCGGCCGGGATCACCACCGGCCCGTCGATCAGCGGTCCAGGACGCAGTTCGCGCAGCCGCTGCCGCAGCACTCCCGTTCGGGGGACTTGAGGTCGTAGACCAGACGGGCGAGCCGGTGCTCGAGGTTCTTGCGGATCACCCGCATCCGGTGCCGCGGATCGGTCTCCTCCTCCGGCGGCTCGATCGGCCAGACCTCGACCGAGGGGCGGATGCCGGGTGGCAGCGGCACGTAGCCCTGCCGGTTGCGGAAGCCGAGGACGATCACCCGCTGGTGCTGGTCGAGCTCGCCGGACTCGACCAGACGGGGCGCGGCGACCGGGACCGGGTGACGGGAGGTCTCGACGGCCTCGCGGACCTCCCTCGTCACCTCGCCGTAGTCGGTGGTGTTGGCACAGGTGGTGGTGTAGTCCCCCTCGGCGCGGCTGCGGGCCAGGGCCTCGGCCAACTGGGCGATGCCCTCGGTGTCCGTCCCGACGAAGCAGACCGTGGCCATCACGACGCACCTCCTCGACCCCTTTCTCCAGCGTAGTCCGGCCGGTGCAGGCCTCGACCCTCCATGGGGCGGCCGACTCTCCGGCGGAGGGGCCCGACCGCCCGGCGGAGCGGTCGACTCCGCAGTGGGGCGGCCGATTCTCCGGCGGGTGGCCGATTCCCCGGGAGAGAGCAGGCCCGACCGCCCGGGCGGTCGGGCCGATCCGCCACACTGTGAGGTGTGGACGACCTTGTGATAGCCCCGGCGCCCGGCCTGCCCGACGGGCTGGTCATCCCCGCGGACCTGCTGCGGGAACGCTTCACGCATGCTTCGGGCCCCGGCGGCCAGGGCGTCAACACGGCCGACTCCAGGGTCCAGCTCAGCGTGGACCTCGCCGAGCTGTCCGCCCTGGGGGTCGAGGCGACCCGGCTCGACCGGGCGATGGAGCAGCTGGCCGGCCGGCGCACCGGCACCGTGCTGACCGTCGACGCGGCCGAGTTCCGCTCCCAGCACCGCAACCGGAAGGCGGCCCGGGAGCGGCTCGCCGGGCTGCTGCGCTCCGCTCTGGCGGCGCCGGCCCCGGCACGGCGCCCGACGCGGCCGACGCGGGCGTCCCGCCGCCGCCGGTTGGAGGCCAAGCATCGTCGTGCGGAGGTCAAACGCTCCCGTACGCGACCGTCGGCCGACTCCTGACCGACGCCACTGCAGACGGGCACCGACCCGTGACGGGCGCCGGCTCCGGACGGACCTGGACTGCTCCGGCCGGAGATGGACACAGCCCGGACACAGTGCCGGACGTCTAAGGTGGCGGGCGATCGTCCTTCCACATCCCTGATCGGAGTCCCCCATGGGAAACGCCCTCGCCCGTACGATCCTGCGCCTGGCCGGCCCCACCCTGATCGGCGCCGGCGGCGCCGCCTGGTACGTCATCACCGAGCAGCTGAAGGCCCAGAAGGTCGAGGTGCACCGGGACTCCTCGCAGCTGGCGGGGCGCCTCGTCGCCGGCCCGGTGACGGCGTTCGCCCAAGCGGCGGTGATCGAGAAGCACGCCCTGGCGATGGGCGGCGGGCGCACCTTCGCCGAGATCAGCGAGGAATGGATGGCGGCCACCGCCGCCGGTGATGAGGCGCGCGCCGCCGAGCTCGCCGGCACCCGCGAGACCGTGATGCAGGCCAACCTGCTGCGCGCGTCGCTGTTCACCTCGGTGCTCGCCTACGGTGTCGCCGCCCTCGCGATGGGCACCGGCGTCCTCAGCTGCGCCACCGCGAGCGCTGTCCGCAGCAAGTGATCCCCCGGCGGGGCGGTCCGGTGATCGGACGGCTCCGCGGAGGAACACTGCAGGTCAACGCTGATGTCACGGACGCCGACGTCCCGGGGCTGACCCCTGGGGCTGATGCACCGGGCGCGTCTTCCGGTCGCGGGACACTGGAGCCATGACGACACGAGATCGTGATGCCGCGGGACGGCCGGTGAACGCCCGCCCCCGGGATGCTCTGGGCCGTCCCCTGGCGCGGGGCCTGGAGAACGCCGCAGAGCCGGTGCCGCAACGGATCCGGACACCCGAGGAGGCCCTGGACGCAGCCCAGGACTACGTCGACCGGGAGCTGCCCTTCCAGGCCCACGAGGTCCTGGAGGACCAGTGGAAGGCCTCCGAGCCACCCTGGCGTGACCTGTGGCAGGGACTCGCCCAGCTCGCCGTGGCCCTCACCCACCAACGACGCGGCAACCTCCCCGGTGCGACCTCGGTGTCGGCCCGGGCGGTGGATCGGCTCGAGCCGTACGCAGCCTCGGCGCCGTACGGCGTCGACGTCGCCGCACTGGTCGCCTGGTGCCGGGCCCTGGCCGCGGCCCCCGGGGGCGAGGTGCCGGTCCCGGTGCTGCGTCGGCGGGCCGGGACCGGCACGCCGACACAGCGGTGATCCTGACGACCACCGGGCCGGGACGGATCACTCGGCGGTGATCACCACCTTGAGCGCCTTGGTCCGGGCGGCATGGCCGAAGGTGTCGTAAGCCTCGTCGATCTGGCCGAAGGTGAAGTGATGGGTCGCCAACCGGTCGACCGGCAGCTTGCCCTCGGCGATCATCTTCAGCAGCATGCCGCCGGTCACCGTGTTGACCAGGCCCATCGAGATGCGGATGTTGTCGATCCAGCGGTCGTTGATCGGCAGCTCGACCGGCTTTCCGTGCACCCCGACATTGGCCAGTGCACCGCCGGGACGGACGACCGCCAGCGCGTCGACGAACGTCTCGGTCAGTCCGACGGCCTCGATCGCCACGTCTACGCCCAGCCCGTCCTCGGTGAGGGCCCGCACCCGGTCCTCCCAGTCCGGGGTCGACGAGTTCACCGTATGGGTGGCACCGAAGACACTGCTGGCCTGCTGCAGCCGGTTGTCGTCGAGGTCGACGGCGATCACCCGGGAGGCGCCGTGCAGGCCGGCGGTCATGATGGCCGCCAGCCCCACCGGGCCGGTGCCGATCACCGCGACCACATCGCCGGGCTTGACGCCGCCGTCGCGGACGCCGATCTCGTAGCCGGTCGGCACGATGTCGGAGACGAACAGTCCCTGCTCGTCGCTGACCCCCTCCGGCAGGTGGTAGAGGCTGGTGTCCGCGTACGGGATGCGGACGTACTCGGCCTGGGTGCCGTCGATCAGGTGGCCGAGGATCCAGCCGATCCCGCCGACCGCCCGGCAGTGGCTCGGGAGCCCCTTGCGACAGTAGCTGCAGGTGCCGCAGCTGGTGATGCAGGAGATGATCACCCGATCGCCGACCCGGAAGTTGTGCACCGCTCCCCCGACCTGGGTGATGGTGCCGACGCCCTCGTGCCCGAGGATCCGGCCGTCGGTGACCGCCGGTACGTCTCCCTTCATGATGTGCAGATCGGTGCCGCAGATTGTCGTCGTCTCGACCTTGACGATGCAGTCCGTCGGCTCCTGGACGGTGGGATCGGGCACGTCCTCCCACGCCTTCAGGCCAGGACCGTGATACACCAGTGCTTTCATCGTCCCCACTCCTTTGTGAGTGATGCCGACGCCGAATCGTCGGCCACCATCCACTCTAGGACCGGGGGCGGATACCCCGAGGGGTTTTGGGGCAAGTTCTGTGGTCCACGTCACGGCTGAGCGGCACATCCCCTCCTCTGCCGCTCAGCTCGGTGTGGTCCGGCGTCGCCGGGGCTACTTCCCCTGCCGCTTCTGGATCGCCGCCCACTCGTCGCGCAGCCCGACCGTGCGGTGGAAGAGCATCGGGGTCCGCGGGTCGTGCGCGAAGTAGCCGAGGCGCTCGAACTGGACCACCTGGCCCGGGGCGGTGTCCGCCAGCGCCGCCTCGACCTTGCACCCGGTCAGCACCTCGCGGGAGTCGGTGTTCAGGTCGTCCAGCGGTTCGCCGGTGGCGGCCCCCGGCGCCTCGGCGGAGAACAGCCGGTCGTAGAGCACGGCGGTGGCGTCGACCGCGTGCTGCGCCGACACCCAGTGCATCGTCGACTTCACCTTGCGGCCGTCGGCCGCGGTGCCGCCGCGGGTCTGCGGATCGTACGTGCAGCGCACCTCGGTCACGGTGCCGTCCTCGTCCTTGACCACCTCGGTCGCGGTGACGAAGTAGGCGCCGCGCAGCCGGACCTCACGGCCGGGCGAGAGCCGGAAGTACTTCGGCGGGGGGACCTCCGCGAAGTCCTCGCGCTCGATGTAGAGCTCCCCGCTGAAGGCGACCTCGCGGGTGCCGTCCGCTTCGTTCTCCGGGTTGTTCACCACCGCGAAGTACTCGACGACGGGACTGCCGTCGGGTCGGGTCGGCCAGTTGGTGATCACCAGCTTCAGCGGGCGGATCACCGCCATCCGGCGCTGCGCGGTCCGGTTGAGCTCACGGCGGACGAACGACTCCAGCAGCTCGATGCCGGGCCGGCTGTTGGTCCGGTTCACCCCGACGTAGCGGCAGAAGTCGCGGATCGCCGCGGCCGGGTAGCCGCGCCGGCGCAGCCCGCTGATCGTGGGCATCCGCGGGTCGTCCCAGCCGTCGACCAGCCCGTCGTGGACCAGCTTGGCCAGCCGCCGCTTCGAGGTGACCGTGTGGGTCAGCTCCAGGCGGGCGAACTCGAGCTGCTTGGGGGTGTCGCCGGGCAGCGGCAGTTGCTGGAGGAACCAGTTGTACAGCGGCCGGTGCGACTCGAACTCCAGCGTGCACAGGGAATGGGTGACGCCCTCCAGGGCGTCGCTCTGCCCGTGCGCCCAGTCGTACGTCGGATAGAGGCACCAGGCGTCGCCGGTGCGGTGGTGGTGACCGCGGCGGATCCGGTACATGATCGGGTCACGCAGCTGCATGTTCTCGTGCTGCATGTCGATCCTGGCGCGCAACACCCGCGAGCCGTCGGGGAACTCCCCGGCGCGCATGGCGCGCAGCTTGCGGAGGTTCTCCTCCGGGGCGGTGTCGCGGAACGGGCTCTCGATGCCGGGCTGGCCGTAGCCGCCGCGCTGCGCCGAGATGGTCTCGCTGTCCTGCTCGTCCACGTACGCCAGGCCACGCTCGACCAGCTGCTCGGCCCACGCGTACAGCTGCTCGAAGTAGTCCGAGGCGTAGACGATCTCGTCGGGGGTGTAGCCGAGCCAGCGGATGTCCTCGATGATCGAGGCGACGTACTCCTCGTCCTCGGTCTGCGGGTTGGTGTCGTCGAAGCGCAGCTTGCAGGTGCCGTCGAAGTCCTCCGCGACACCGAAATCGACCGTGATTGCCTTGGCGTGCCCGATGTGCAGGTAGCCGTTGGGCTCCGGGGGGAAGCGGGTCTGCACCCGGCCGCCGTACGTCCCCTGCTCATTGTCGCGACGCACCGTGTCGCGGACGAAATCGCTGGCGGGAACGGCGGTCTCGGGGGAGGTCATGGCCGTCAAACTACCATGTCGACCCGCCCGGATCGGGAGCCCGCGGGGGCCGGCGGCACCGACTACCGGGCGGCCCGATCCGCCCGGCGGCGCCGCAGTGGCAACCCCGGCCGCAGGCGACGCGGATGCCCCTCGCGGGCCGGCGGCTTCACCGGGGCAGGCGGGGTGCCCGGCGCGCGCCGGGTCGCCAGCCCGGCCTCGACCAGCGTGGTGCAGATCGTCTCGACGGTGATCTCGCGCCCGGTCCGGCCGTCGGGCAATCGGGTGCCGTTGGACAGGTAGCTGCCCCGGCCCAGGTGCTTGAGCGGACCGATGCTGCGGATCGTCACCCGGCCCTCGGCGACGGCCCGGTTCCAGGAGCTCTTGCGGTTGATCGGCCAGCGACCCGGGAAGAGCCCGGCGGCGCCCTGCACCCAGTCCCGACTGCCCTTGAAGTGCCACAGATGGGTCAGCTTGTCCAGGCCGGGGTCGGAGTCCATGAACCCGCCGACGGACAGCAGATGCACCGGCGCACCGGTCGCGGCCAGGTACCAGCTCGCCCCCAGCGCGATCTGGGCCCCACCGCTCCACGACAGCAGCACGATCGGCCGCTTGTCGGCCGGGTGGTAGCCGGCGTCGAGCAGCTCGTCCCAGATCACGTTGGCGATGCCCAGCGAGTAGAGCGGCCCGTAGCGCCGGTCCAGGGACACGGCGACCTGGAGAGCGTTGCGGACGTTGATGATGATCCGGGCGAGGGGGGCCATCGGGCCACCGTCGGTGTGCCGCTGGACGATCCGCCACCACCAGCCGCTGAGCCGCTCCTCCAGCAGACCCCGGTTGGTCATCGAGTACGGGTAGATCTGGCTGACCAGGCCGATGCCGTCGAGGTTCGTCCGCACCGCGTCGAGCAGCGGTCGCTCCCCCGACAGGCTCGCCTCGGGCTCGAACG
>NZ_JAYFNG010000045.1:0-9047 GCF_034933565.1 Raineyella sp. | reverse complement strand
CACCGGCGGGCGGGTGGGGGACCCCCCCCCCCGGCCGTCCTCGCGGTGCCCGCAGCTGCGGGACCGGACTACTTCTTGCCCTGGTTCTTGACCGCCTCGATGGAGGCCTTGGCAGCCTCCGGGTCGAGGTAGCGGCCGCCGGTGACGGTCGGCTTCAGGTCCTCGTCGAGCTCGTAGAGCAGCGGGACGCCGGTCGGGATGTTCAGCCCGGAGATCGCCTCGTCGGAGATCCCGTCGAGGTGCTTCACCAGCGCGCGCAGCGAGTTGCCGTGCGCCGCCACCAGGACGGTCCGGCCGGCACGCAGCTGCGGGACGATGCTGTCGTACCAGAACGGCAGCATCCGGAAGACGACGTCCTTCAGGCACTCGGTCTGCGGGCGGATCTCGCTGGGCAGATCGGCATACTGCGGGTGGTTGTACTGCGACCACTTGTCGTCCTGGTCCAGGACCGGCGGCGGCTGGTCGTACGACCGGCGCCAGACCATGAACTGGTCCTCGCCGAACTCGTCGCGGATCTCGGTCTTGTTCTTGCCCTGGAGCGCACCGTAGTGGCGCTCGTTGAGCCGCCAGGAGCGCTCGACCGGGATCCAGTGGCGATCGCAGGCGAGCAGCGCGAGATCGGCGGTGTGGATCGCCCGCTTCAGGGTCGAGGTGAACAGGACGTCCGGCAGGAGACCCTCGGCGACGAGCAGCTCGCCACCGCGCTGGGCCTCGGCCTTGCCCTTGTCGTTGATGTCGACATCGACCCAGCCGGTGAAGAGATTCTTGGCGTTCCACTCGCTTTCGCCGTGGCGCAGCAGGATCAGCTTTGCAGTCATGCCCCGAGCCTAGTGGGCGCCCGCTCGGCGGACGGCACCGGGGGCGGCACTCACCCGGCCCGACGTGCCCCGGACGACACGATGTCCGGACGACACGGACCCCGGACGACAGCGTGGTCTTCCCGGCTGCCCCCGCGCCGCGGGATACTCCGGGCATGACTGCTCCCGCCACGTCCGCCCGCCCCCTCGCCGTCGTCACCGGTGCCAGCAGCGGCATCGGCGCCGCGACGGCCCGAGCCCTCGCCGCCCAGGGCTACGAGGTGATCTGCGCCGCTCGCCGGGAGGACCGGCTGCGCGAGGTCGCCGACGAGATCGGCGGCCGCGTCCAGGTCTGCGACGTCACCGACGACGGGTCGGTCGCGGCGCTGGCCGCGGCGGCCGGCCCGCGGGTCGAGCTGTTGGTCAACAACGCCGGCGGCGCCCTCGGCCTGTCGCCCGTGGCCGAGGCCGACCTCGACAACTGGCAGCGGATGTACGACATGAACGTCCTCGGCGCTGCCCGCGTCACCCGGGCCCTCACCCCCGCCCTGCTGGCCGCCGACGGCGGCCGCGGGCAGGTCGTCTTCGTCACCTCGGTGGCCGCGGACGGCGGCTACGAGGGCGGTGCCGGCTACTGCGGGGTGAAGGCCGCCGAGCGCTCGATGGCGCAGGCGATGCGGCTGGAGATGTACGACCGGCCGCTGCGGGTGGTGGAGATCGTCCCGGGCATGGTGCGGACCGACTTCTCCCTGGTCCGGTTCGAGGGCGACCGGGCCCGCGCCGACGCCGTCTACGCCGGGGTCGAGGGCGTCCTCACCGCCGAGGACATCGCCTCCTGCATCGGCTTCGTCGCCTCCCTGCCGGCCCACGTGAACATCGACCGGATGGTCGTCCGGCCGCGGGTGCAGCCCGCCCAGCACAAGATCTTCCGCGCGCAGTGACACGCACCGGGTGACACACCGGGAACGACGGGGCCGCGACGACACACCTCGGACGACGCCGACGGGGGACCCGCGGGGGGGACTGCCCCACTGCGGATCCCCCGTCGTACGGGATCGATTGCTCAGGCCATCGAGATGAGGGCCTGGCCGCCCTGGACGGCCTCGCCGACCTCGACCAGGATCGAGCCCACCGTGCCGTCGGCCGGCGCGGTGATCTCGGTCTCCATCTTCATCGCCTCGAGCACCACCAGCACCTGACCGGCGGTGATCTCCTGACCCTCCTCGACCATGATCCGGGCCACCGACCCGGCCAGCGGGGCGACCACCGAGTTGGTGCTCGCGGCCGGCATCGTCGAGGTCACCGGCGCTGTGGGGGCCGGCCCCGTGTAGGCGCCGATCACACCGAGGTCACCGAGCGAGGGGTGCGTCTGCTCGACCTCGACGTCGACGTCGTACGCGGTGCCGTTGACTGTCACCTTGAGTCTCATGTCTGTTCCTCCTCGTCCTCAGTGCAGCGTGAGCGGGTTCTGGCGGGCAGGCCGCGCCTGGGTCTTGCGGTGGTCCTGGACCTCCATCCGGCCGGCGGTGGTCCACCCCGAGCCCTCGTGGAAGTGGATCTGCTTGACCTTGGCCCGGTGTCCGAGGACGGCCGCGACGGCTGCCGCGATGACCATCATGGTGTCCTCGTCGACCTGGTGCTCCTGGGCCCAGCCGACCGCTATCCGATCGAACTCCGCGATCCGCCCCTCCGCTGCGGCGAGCCGCGCGGTGAGCTGGTCGATCGTCTGCTGGAGGGCAGCGATCTCGTTCTGGTCCGTCATCGTGTCTCCCCGATCACGCCGGCCCGAGGCCGTGCTTCTTGTCCGGGCGCAGCTGGCGCTTGGACCGGAGCACCTCGAGTGCCATGGCCACCTCGCGGCGGGTGTCGGCCGGGTCGATGATGTCGTCGACCAGTCCGCGGGACGCCGCCATGTACGGGGTGGCGAAGGTCTCGCGGTACTCCTCGACCAGCTCGGCCTTGCGGCTGACCGGGTCGTCGGCCTCGGCGATCTCCTTCTTGAACACGATGTTCGCCGCACCCTCGGCGCCCATCACCGCGATCTCGGCGGTGGGCCAGGCGAAGACCTTGTCCGCACCGAGGTCCTTGGAGCACATCGCCAGGTAGGCACCGCCGTACGCCTTGCGGACCACGACGGTCACCTTCGGGACGGTCGCCGCGGAGTAGGCGTAGAGCAGCTTCGCGCCGTGGCGGATGATGCCGCCGTGCTCCTGGGCGACGCCCGGCAGGAAGCCGGGGACGTCGACGAGGGTGACCAGCGGGATGTTGAAGGCGTTGCAGAACCGGACGAACTTCGAGCCCTTGTCGGAGGAGTTGATGTCCAGCACGCCGGACATCACACTCGGCTGGTTCGCCACGACGCCGACGGTGTACCCGTTGACGCGGGCGAAGCCGACGACGATGTTCTGCGCGTAGCCGGCCTGGACCTCGAGGAAGTCGGCGTGGTCGACGATGCCCCGGATGATCTCCCGGACGTCGTAGCCCTTCTTGCCCTCGGTCGGTACGACGTCGCGCAGCGCCTCGTTCGACTCGACGACATCGTCGGGGTTGACCCGCGGCGGCTCGGAGAGGTTGGTCTGCGGCTGGAAGCTGAGCAGCTTCTTCGCGATCAGGATGGCTTCCGCGTCGTCGTTGGCGACGAAGTGGTTCACGCCGGACCGGGTCATGTGCGCATCGGCGCCACCCAGATCGTCCTGGCTCACCTTCTCGCCGGTCACCTCGGTGATCACGTTCGGCCCGGTGATGAACATGTGGGCCTTGCGGGTCTGGATGATGAAGTCGGTCAGCGCCGGGGAGTACGCGGCACCGCCGGCACAGGGCCCGGCGATGATCGAGATCTGCGGCACCGCACCGGACAGCCGGACGTTCGAGTAGAACACCTGGCCGTAGCCGGACAGCGAGTCGATGCCCTCTTGGACCCGGGCGCCGCCCGAGTCGTTGATGAAGACGAAGGGCGTGCCGGTGGAGAGCGAGGCCTCCATCATCTCGACGACCTTCTTGGACTGCGTCTCGCCGGCCGAGCCACCCATCACGGAGAAGTCCTGGGAGGCGACGTGCACCGGGCGGCCGAGGACGGCCCCCGAGCCGGTCACCACGCCGTCGGCCGGGGCCTTGGCGGTGTCCATCCCGAAGGTGGTCGTACGGTGCGTACGGAACATCCCGGTCTCCTGGAACGTCCCGGGGTCGAGCAGGGCGCCGACCCGCTCACGCGCGGTCATCTTGCCCTTCTCGTGCTGCTTGTCGAGGCGGGACTTCCCGCCACCGAGTTCCGCATCCCCACGGCGCTCGGCCAGCACCCTGAGACGCTCGGCCATGTCGTGCGTCTTGCCTGCACTGCTCTTTGAATCTGCCATCGTCGTCACCCTCACGCCGGCTCGACGGACACCGAACGGGACTGGCCGTTGATGGTGACCTTGTACTGGATGGGCTCATGGAGGGCCTTGTCGAGGCCGGCCGCCTTGCGACGCTCCTCCTCGACCTGCTCCTCGGTCATGCCCACATTGCGCGGACCCTGCGAGCGCTCCGCGAAGAACTTCGGGGCGACCTGCGGGAACATCGCACTGGTGAGGATGTCCTCCTCGGTGCCGTTGAAGCCCGTCAGTCCCTTGGCCTGCTCGGCCAGCTGGTCCCACTCGGGGGCCAGCAGATCCGCCGGACGCTGGGTGATCGGCTCCTTCTTCGTCTGGGCCCTGGCCTTCTCGACCACCTCGGGGTCACGCTCCCCGGGGCACTCGCCGTAGTAGCCGAGCATCAGGTCGGCGAACTCACCGGTGAGGACCTTGTACTTGCCCATCAGCACGTTGAACACGGCCTGGGTGCCGACGATCTGGGAGGACGGCGTCACCAGCGGCGGGTAGCCGGCGTCCTTGCGGACGTTCGGCACCTCGAGGAGGACCTCGTCCATCCGGTCGCCCGCGCCCTGCGCCTTGAGCTGCGACTCCATGTTGGAGAGCATCCCGCCGGGGATCTGGGACTGGAAGATGTCGGTCTTGACGCCGGTCACCGCGGACATGAACTTCTTGTACTTCGGGGCGACCTTCGCGAAGTGCTCGCGGATCGGCTTGAGCTTCGTACGGTCCACGGTGGTGGTGTACGGGGTGCCGTCCAGCATCTCGATCACGGACTCGGTCGGGTTGTGGCCGGGGCCCAGCGACATCGAGCTGATCGCGGTGTCGACGACATCGGCGCCGGCCTCGATCGCCTTCATCAGCGCCACCTGGGTGACACCGGTGGTGGAGTGGCAGTGCACGTTGATCTGCACGCCCTCGCCGTAGGTGTCCTTGATGCCCTTGACGATGTCGTACGCCGGCTGGGGCTTCAGCAGGGCCGCCATGTCCTTCAGCGCGATCGAATCGGCACCCATGTCGAGCAGGCGACCGGCCAGCTTGATGTAGTCCTCGGTGGTGTGGACCGGGCTGACCGTGTAGCAGATGGTGCCCTGCGCGTGCTTGCCCGCCTTCTTCACCGCCTGCATCGGGTGTTCGAGGTTGCGCGGGTCGTTCAGCGCGTCGAAGACACGGAACACGTCCATGCCGTTCTCCGCCGACTTGTCGACGAACCTCTCGACCACTGCGTCCTCGTAGTGGCGGTAGCCCAGCAGGTTCTGGCCGCGGAGCAACATCTGCAGGCGGCTGTTGGGCATGAGTGTACGGAAGGTCCGCAGACGCTCCCATGGGTCCTCGTTCAGGAAGCGGATGCAAGCGTCGTACGTTGCACCGCCCCAGCACTCCACGCTCCAGTAACCGGCAGCGTCGATGTCAGCGCAGGCGTCGACCATGTCTTCCATGGCCATGCGCGTCGCCATCAGGCTCTGGTGCGCGTCGCGAAGGACGAGTTCGGTGATACCAATCTCTCGCGGCTTCATGGCCCCATAGTGCCATCGTCGGAACGGCCGGACCCGGGCCCCCTCCCCTTCCCGGAAACCAGCTGTCTGCTAGGGACGGAGCAGGTCACATCGGAACCTGCGCCGCAACGGCGATCAACTACGTATCATGTCGTACGACAACGTGTCGTAAATCTCATTGAAATCTCCGGCCCCGACCGTCCCACCGAAATCGTGGGACGCGATGGCTCATCGCAGTCGCGGACACGACGGGCTCATCGCAGCCGCGGGACGCGGCGGCGCAGCTCGGCCAGGAAATCGCCGCGGATCTGCTCGGTGTCGAGCATCCCGTCCAGCCCGCGCAGTCCCCCGGCCGCGACCCGCTCGACCACCGCGAGCCAGGCCTCGCCCATGGCGTACGTGAACGACGAGGCCACCGCGGCGCCGATCGCCCCGCCGGTGACCGTCCCGGCACCGGGGATCAGCTTCAACAGGCCGGTCACCGAGGCCCGCCCCACCTGGGTCGCCGCCGTGGTCGAGGCGACCGCCATCAGCGCCGCCCGGTCCACCGGCACCTGGTAGAGCTGCGCGATCCGGGCCATCATCGCCAGCTGCAGCGGCACCAGCACGGTGGCGTCGGAGAACGGGATCGGCGTCGCGGCGGTGGCCGCGGCACCCGCCGCGGTGCCCGCTATGAACCGGCGCGCCTGCGCCGCCTTGCGCCGATGATCGATCTGCTGGGCCGCGGTGAGGGCCGCGTGGACCGCCTCCGGTGCGCCGCGAAAGGTCGCCTCGAGAAGCTCCGTCAAGCCGTAGGACGACTGCCCGCTGAACGGGTCCTCCAGTGCGTAGGTGAGGTAGGGACGCCCGTCCACGATCGGCAGGCCGAGGCCGGTGATGTGCCCGGCCAGGGCCACCGCGTCGGGGTGCAGCTGGCCGCCGGGGCCGCGGGGCACCTGGGTCAGCACGACGATCACCGGCAGGTCGAGGTCGGCCAGTCGGCGGACGAACTCCGCCTCGAACGGCTCGAACCGCCGGTCCATGCCGCGCACGCAGTACCAGACCACGTGGATCTGGTCCTCGACCGGCCCGCGGCGCATCTGCCGGACGTAGGCCTCGAGCTCCTTGACCAGCTGCCGGTCGTCGCGACCGATCTCCAGGCCGCGGGTGTCCAGTAGGCCGAGCCGGCCACGGTCATCGAGGTAGAGGTGCGCGTCGTGGGTCACCGGCTCGCCGATCCCGGTGGCCGCCACCGGCTCCCCGAAGACCGCGTTGACGAGGGTGGACTTGCCGACCCCGGTCTTGCCGAAGAGGGCCAGGTTGAACCGTCCCAGCAGCTCGAGCTGGTGCTCGTACTCCGCCCGGAACGCGTCGGTGAACCAGTCTGGCATGACCCGAGCCTAGGGCCCGGCACCCGCGGCGGGCCGCCCAGGTGCCACCGGGATTCACGCCGTGCCGCCTGGGGGAACTACCATCTGGGTGCTCCTGCTCTCACATCGGAAGTCACGCATATGCCCCAGCGCTCTGACCTGCGCAACATCGCCATCGTCGCCCACGTCGACCACGGCAAGACCACCCTTGTCGATGCCATGCTGTGGCAGTCCGGCGCCTTCCGGGAGGGTCAGGACGTGAACAACCGCGTCATGGACTCGATGGACCTGGAGCGGGAGAAGGGCATCACGATCCTGGCCAAGAACACTGCGGTCAAGCACGTGATCAAGGGCCAGGACGTCACCATCAACATCATCGACACCCCCGGCCACGCCGACTTCGGCGGCGAGGTCGAGCGCGGCCTGGAGATGGTGGACGGCGTGGTGCTGCTGGTCGACGCCTCGGAAGGCCCGCTGCCGCAGACCCGGTTCGTGCTGCGCAAGGCGCTGGCCAAGCGGCTGCCGCTGATCGTCGTGGTCAACAAGGTCGACCGCCCCGACGCCCGGATGGAGGAGGTGCTCGAGGAGACCTACGACCTCTTCATGGACCTGCTGCCCGAGGACTCCGACGGGTCGGTCCTCGACTTCCCGGTGGTGTACGCGTCGGCCAAGGCCGGCCGGGCCTCGCTGACCAAGCCGGAGAACGGCGGGATGCCCGACTCCCCCGACCTGCAGCCGCTGTTCGAGACGATCCTCGACACCATCCCGGCCCCCACGTACGAGGAGGGTGGCCTGCTGCAGGCGCACGTCACCAACCTCGACGCGTCGCCCTACCTCGGCCGGCTGGCGCTGTGCCGGATCAAGCAAGGCGAGCTGCGCAAGGGCCAGACGGTGGCCTGGTGCCGGCGCGACGGCACCATCCAGAACGTCAAGCTCTCCGAGCTGCTGATGACCGAGGCGCTCGAGCGGGTCCCGGCCGAGTCCGCCGGCCCCGGCGACATCGTCGCCATCGCGGGCATCCCCGAGATCACCATCGGCGAGACCCTGTCCGACCCGGAGGATCCCCGGCCGCTGCCGCTGATCACCGTCGACGAGCCGTCGATCTCGATGACGATCGGCATCAACACCTCCCCGCTGTCCGGCCGGTCCGGCAAGAACCTCACCGCCCGGCTGCTCAAGGCCCGCCTGGAGCGCGAGCTGATCGGCAACGTGTCGATCCGGGTCAACCCGACCGAGCGCCCCGACACCGGGGAGGTGCAGGGTCGTGGCGAGCTGCAGCTCGCCGTGCTGGTGGAGACGATGCGCCGCGAGTCGTTCGAACTGACCGTCGGCAAGCCCGAGGTGGTCACCCGCCAGATCGACGGCAAGCTGCACGAGCCGACCGAGTTCCTCACCGTCGACGTCCCCGAGGAGTACGTCGGGGCGGTCACCCAGATGCTCGGCACCCGCAAGGGCCAGCTGCGCACGATGACCAACCACGGGTCCGGCTGGGTGCGGGTGGAGTACATCGTCCCGTCCCGCGGCCTGATCGGCTTCCGCACCGAGTTCCTCACCGAGACCCGCGGCACCGGCCTGATGAACCACGTGTTCGAGGGCTACACCCCGTGGGTCGGCGAGCTGCGGACCCGGCCGAGCGGCTCGATGGTCGCCGACCGGCTCGGCACGGTCTCGTCGTACGCCCTGTTCAACCTGCAGGAGCGCGGCGTGCTGTTCATCAAGCCGGGTGACGAGGTCTACGAGGGCATGGTGGTCGGCGAGAACTCCCGCCCCGACGACATGGACGTCAACCCCACCAAGGAGAAGCACGTCACCAACGTACGGTCCTCCACCGGGGAGGAGCTGGAGCGACTGGTGCCGCCGCGGCTGATGAGCCTGGAGCAGTCGCTGGAGTTCTGCCGGGTCGACGAGTGCCTCGAGGTCACCCCGGAGGTGGTCCGGGTCCGCAAGACGATCCTCGACCACAGCGAGCGGGTGAAGGCGGCCCGCCGGGCGAAGAACTGACCCGCCACCGGCCGACGATCCTCTCTCCGGCGCGAGCCCGGTCGGTGACCGACCGGG
>NZ_JAYFNG010000044.1:0-30299 GCF_034933565.1 Raineyella sp. | reverse complement strand
CCCCCCACTCTGCATTTACACGACCTCTGCAATTACACGACCTCTGCATTTACACGACCGGCATCTACACAACAGCCCCCCACACCCCGCACAGACCGACGGGCACCCCCGCCCCTTCGACAACCCACCCGCCCGACGGGCACCCACCAACCGAAGGGCCCCCGGCCGGGCACCCACCAGCTGAGGCCTGCCGCCCGACGGACCGTCGGCCGAGGGGAAGGCCCGGGGCCGTCAGGCGGATGAGCGCGGCCGGCCGCACCGCGGTCTGGGATAGGGTCGGCATGTGGCAGATGACGACGTGATGGCCGAGCTGGGGCGCCTGCGCGCTTCCATCGACAATATGGACGCCGCCCTCGTGCACCTTCTGGCGGAGCGCTTCAAGATCACCCAGCGCGTGGGGGTGCTCAAGGCAGCCCACGATCTCCCTCCGGCGGATCCAGTTCGCGAGGCCGAGCAGATCCAGCGGCTGCGTGCGTTGGCCGAGGAATCGCATCTGGATCCCGAGTTCGCCGAGAAGTTCCTGTCTTTCATCGTCTCTGAAGTCGTGCGTCACCACGAGGCTCTCCGGCGGGATCGCCCCGGAGGCTGCTGATTCCACACACCCAGGCCAGGACGTGTCCTCCACAGCACCCCGTCACCAATGGCCTGTCCGCGTCCAAGCCTGAGCCGCCGGACGTGAGAACACAGGCTGAGCACTTGGGCCTGAGCACCTGGGCTCTGAAGCACCTCGGTGGCCGGGACCCCGGGTAGCCGGCCGGCGCTCTTCGTGCCCAGACACCGTGGTCGACCGACACGCTCCCTCGCCAGGACACTCCACAGCCGACCGGCGCCCCGTACGGAAATGTCGCGATGTTGCCGTGTGGCCCTTGACACCGCTGCGTTGGCTGGGGATGGTCGACTCAGGTGCGGTGTGACCGATATCTCGTTTTCCTGCCGGCCATTCCGCCCTGGCGTTCCCCCCGACGCGACCCTGTCTACATCGTTGTGGAAGGAATGGTCATGCATCAGCCCGGTTCGCCTCCACGAAGGCGACGGCGAGCACTCGCGATGGTCGCAGCAGCCGCACTCGCGGCGACGACGGCCGTGAGCGGTTGCTCTTCGGCAAAGGGGGCCGGCGCCCCCACTCTCACCTGGTACATCAATCCGGACGACGGCGGTCAGGCCCAGATCGCCCAACGGTGCACCGCCGCTGCGGGCGGGCGGTACACCATCCAGACATCCCTGTTGCCCCGCGACGCGAGTGCGCAACGCGAGCAGCTGGCCCGCCGGCTCGCCGCCGGCGACTCCTCCCTGGACATCATGAGCCTGGACCCACCCTTCATGCCCGAACTCGCCGAGCCCGGTTTCCTGGCCCCCGTCCCCGCAGCCCTGGCCGCGTCGTCGACCAAGGACGCCGTCCAGGGCGCCATCCAGGCAGCCACCTGGAAGGGGAAGATCGCCGCCGTCCCGTTCTGGGCCAACACCCAGCTGCTCTGGTACAAGAAGTCTGTCGCCGCACAGGCCGGACTCGACATGAGCAAGCCGGTCACCTGGGACCAGCTGATGACGGCGACCGAGCAGACCGGCAAGCAGCTGGGTGTGCAGGGGATCCGCTCGGAGTCGATGACGGTGTGGGTCAACGCCCTGTACGAATCGCAGGGCCAGAGCATCCTCGAGAATCCCTCTGCGCCGGTGGCCGACTACCGACTCGGGCTCGACAGCCCCGCTGGTCAGGAGGCGGCCCGGATCGTCGGCACGATCGGGACGAAGGGCCTGGGCGGCCCCGGCATCGCCACCCAGAACGAGAACGTGACCATGCAGAACTGGCAGGGCGCCAACGGCTCGTTCATGGTCAACTGGCCGTTCGTCTACGCGGCCACCCAGAGCGCCGTCAAGCAGGGCACCGTCAAGCAGTCGTTGCTCGATGACATGGGCTGGGCGCTCTACCCGCGGGTGAAGGCCGACGAACCGACCGCACCGCCCTTCGGGGGCATCGTGCTGGGCGTTGGCGCCAGGAGCAAGCATCCGGACCTGGCGTTCGACGCGGTCTCCTGCATCGTGTCCCCGCAGAACCAGGCGTACTACTTCGTCTCCAACGGCAACCCGCCGGCCGACAAGTCCGCGTACGACGACCCGGAGGTCCGGGCCAAGTACCCGATGGCCGACACGATCCGCGAGTCGCTCGACCTCGCCAAGTCCCGGCCGCAGACCCCGTACTACAACGAGATCAGCACCTCGATCCAGCAACGCTGGACCCCGCTGGCCGGCGTCACGGCCTCCACACCGAAGCAGACCCAGGACTTCGTCCAGGCCGTGCTGAGAGGAGAGCGGCTGCTATGACCACCACCGTCGACACCGCGGAGGTGACCGCGGCGAAGGCCGTACGACCCCCGCTGACCGAGCGGGCGAAGGGCGAGCGCCGCCTCGGCTGGACGCTCGCCGGGCCCGCCTTCGTCATCATGATCGCCGTGACGATCTACCCGATCCTCCAGGCGATCTACGACTCGCTGTTCAACTACCGACTGACGGCCCCCGCGGACCGCAGGTTCGTCGGCCTGGCCAACTACGGCGTGGTGCTGACCGATCCGATCTTCTGGCGCGACCTGGGCGTCACCGTGCTGATCACCGTCGTCACCGTCGTCGTCGAGCTCATCCTCGGGTTCCTGCTGGCCCTGGTCATGAACAACGCCATCCGAGGGCTCAAGGGCTGGCTGCGTACGGCCATCCTGGTCCCGTACGGCATCATCACGGTGGTCTCGGCCTTCGCCTGGTTCTACATGTTCGACATCAACTCGGGCTACGTGAACAAGTGGTTCGCGTGGCTGCCGGGCATCGGGCCGAACTTCGACTGGTTCGGCTCCACCGCCCCGGCGCTGTTCGTCATCATGGCGTCCGAGGTCTGGAAGACGACACCGTTCATCTCCCTGCTGCTGCTGTCCGGGCTGGCGCAGGTGCCCAGCGAGCTCACCGAGGCGGCCAAGGTCGACGGCGCCACCTGGTGGGAACGGATGAGCCGGGTGATCCTGCCGAACATGAAGGCGGCGATCATGGTCGCCGTGCTCTTCCGGGCACTGGATGCCTTCCGGATCTTCGACAACATCTTCATCATGACCAACGGTGCGTACGGCACCGAGGCGCTCTCGCTGCTGGCCTACCGGACCTCGATCGGACGGTTGGAGATCGGACTCGGCTCGGCCGTGTCGGTGATCCTGTTCCTCCTCGTGATCCTCATCTCGGTGATCGCCATCAAGGGCTTCCGGGTCGACCTGGCCGGACGAGGAGTGAAGTGACATGAACAGCCTCTCCGCCAGGCAGAAGACGCTGTGGGCGTTCATCGCGATCGTGGTGCTGCTCTACACGCTGTGGCCGCTGATCTCGATCCTGGTCACCTCGTTCAAGGCGTCATCCGACGTGACGTCGGGCAACTTCCTGCCTGCCAACTGGGTCGGCGACAATTACGAGAGCCTCTTCGCGGGGGCCGCCAAGAGCCTCTTCCTGCCGGCGCTGCGCAACTCGATCGGGATCTCGTTCATCGCCACGGCGATCGCAGTGGTCCTCGCGACGTTCTGCGCATACGCCATCGCCCGGCTCGACTTCCCGGGCAAGCGGCTCGTCCTGAACACCGCCCTGGGGGTGTCGATCTTCCCGATCATCTCCCTGACCACACCGCTGTTCAACCTGTGGCGCCGGATCGGTCTGTACGACACCTGGCCGGGCCTGATCATCCCGTACCTCTCGCTGACCCTGCCGATCTCCATCTACACGCTCGCCGCGTACTTCCAGCAGATCCCCTGGGATCTCGAACGGGCCGCGCAGGTCGACGGCGCGACGAACTGGCAGGCGTTCCGCAAGGTGATCGTCCCGCTGGCCGCGCCGGGGGTGTTCACCACTGCGATCATCGCCTTCTTCATCGCCTGGAACGACTTCGTGTACGGCATCTCGCTGACCTCCACCTCGGCGGCGAGACCGGTGCCCGCCGCGTTGGCGTTCTTCACCGGGGCGTCCCAGTTCGAGGAACCGACCGGGGCGATCGCCGCGGCCGCGATCGTGGTCACCGTCCCCGTCGTCATCGTCGTGATGCTCTTCCAGCGGCAGATCGTCTCCGGCCTCACCCAGGGTGCGGTCAAGGGCTGACGCCCCCCGCCCCGGCACGCCAGCACGTCCCACCACAGTCAAGGAACAAGCCATGGCCCAGATATCCCTCAAGAACCTCGTGAAGACGTACGACGACGGCTTCACGGCCGTCAAGGGCGTCAGCCTCGACATCGCCGACGGCGAGTTCATGATCCTCGTCGGCCCCTCCGGCTGCGGCAAGTCGACACTGCTGCGGATGATCGTCGGACTGGAGGACATCACCTCCGGCGACCTCACGATCAACGGCGCCCGCGTCAACGACGTCCCGCCCCGCGACCGCAACCTGTCGATGGTCTTCCAGAACTACGCCCTCTACCCCCATCTGACGGTCTACGAGAACATCGCCTTCCCGCTGCGGCTCAGCAAGAACAAGCTCCCGGCGGCCGAGCTGGACAAGCGGGTGCGTGACGCCGCGGACATGCTGGACCTGCGCGACCACCTCGAGCGCAAGCCGGCCAACCTCTCCGGCGGACAGCGCCAGCGCGTCGCGATGGGGCGCGCGATCGTCCGGCAGGCCGACGCGTTCCTCTTCGACGAGCCGCTCTCCAACCTGGACGCGAAGCTGCGCGGCCAGATGCGCTCCCAGATCGCCCAGCTGCAGCGCCGGCTCGGCACCACCTCGGTGTACGTCACGCACGACCAGACCGAGGCGATGACGCTGGGTGACCGGGTGGCGGTGCTCAAGAAGGGCCTGCTGCAGCAGGTGGGCAGCCCCCGGGAACTGTACGAGCAGCCGGTCAATCTGTTCGTCGCGGGGTTCATCGGATCACCGTCGATGAACTTCCTGGCCGCCCATGTCGAGGGCGACAGGCTCGCCACCCCGCTCGGCGCCCTGGTCGTACCGGATCGCGTCCTCGCCGCCGCCCGCGGCAAGCAGGACGTGATCGTCGGCATCCGTCCCGAGTTCTTCGAGGACGACGCACTGGTCGACGACGCCGCCCGACCGTACGGCACCACGTTCGAGGCGACCCCGAGTCACACCGAATGGCTCGGCAACGAGCAGTACGGCTACGTCGACTACGAGCAGGATCCGAAGGTCCAGGCGTTGATGGACGAGCTGGCGCGTGACCTCGACCAGGACGAGATGCCCGCCAACGTCGTGGTGACCCTGAACTCGTCGAGCCGGATCCGCGGCGGCCGTCCGGCCAGGTTGTGGGTCGACACCCGGCATGTGCATGTCTTCGACCCCGCCAGCGGCGCCAACCTCACCCGGGACGCCGCGGCCGGAGCGGAACTCACCGCCCACGCCGCGGAGGAGCGGGTCTCGGAGATCGCGGCCGCGAAGGGCTGAGCGGAATCCGCACGGGCCCGGGTCGGGAAGCGATGCTTCCGGACCCGGGCCCGTGATGGTCCCGGCACCGACGTGGTGTCCCTGGGACGGTGTCTTTGGCTGGTGTCGCTGGGCTGGTGCCGTTGGGATCGAGGTCTCAGACGAGGCCCTCGAAGAGCACGGTGGACAGGTAGCGCTCACCGAAGTCGGGCAGCAGCACGACGATCGTCTTGCCGGCGTTCTCCGGGCGGGCCGCGACCTCGCCGGCGGCCTTGAGCGCGGCGCCGGAGGAGATGCCGACCAACAGGCCCTCCTGGGTGGCGGCACCACGGGCGAACGTCACCGAGTCCTCGGTGTTGGCCGTGATGACCTCGTCGAGGATGTCGCGGTTGAGGATGTCGGGGACGAAGTTCGCGCCCAGGCCCTGGATCTTGTGCGGGCCGAAGCGGCCCTCGGACAGCAGCGGGGAGTCGGCCGGCTCGACGGCGACGATCTGCACCTCGGGCTTCTGCGACTTGAGGAACTCACCGGCACCGGTGATGGTGCCGCCGGTGCCCACGCCGGCGACGAAGACGTCGACCCTGCCCTCGGTGTCGTTCCAGATCTCCGGGCCGGTGGTGCGGCGGTGGATGTCCGGGTTCGCCGGGTTGGCGAACTGGCGGGCCAGGATGCCACCGCGCTCGGCGGCGATCTCCTCGGCCTTGGCCACCGCGCCCTTCATGCCCTCCTTGCCGGGGGTCAGCACCAGCTCGGCGCCGTACGCACGCAGTAGCGCCTTGCGCTCGTTGGACATGGTCTCGGGCATCGTCAGCACGACGTTGTAGCCGCGGGCGGCCCCGACCACGGCCAGGGCGATGCCGGTGTTGCCGGACGTGCCCTCGACGATGGTCCCACCCGGCTGCAGCTGGCCGGACGCCTCCGCCGCGTCGATGATCGCCACGCCGATCCGGTCCTTCACGGAGTTCGCGGGGTTGTAGTACTCCAGCTTCGCGTACACCGTGGCCGCCGTGTCGCCGAACAGGCGGTTGATGCGGACGAGCGGGGTGTTGCCGAAGGCCTGGGTGACATTCTCGAAAAGCGCCATGGGCCAGTAATACACCAACTTATGGTGTGTATTCAAGTCGCCTATACGTGATGTGCTGTCCCCGGGCACGGCGAGTGGCGCGGAGGCGAGGCCCTAGACTGCGGCACATGGCAGATCAGACAGCGAGCGGCGCCGCGGGGGCGGAGACCCACGACACCGTCATCGTCATCGACTTCGGTGCGCAGTATGCCCAGCTCATCGCACGCCGCGTCCGTGAGGCCCGGGTCTTCTCCGAGATCATGCCGCACACGGCCACCGCCGCCGAGGTCGCCGCCCGCCACCCCAAGGCGGTCATCCTGTCCGGCGGCCCCCAGTCGGTGTACGCCGAGGGTGCCCCGCAGGTGGATCCGGCACTGTTCGACACCGGCATCCCGGTCTTCGGCATCTGCTACGGGTTCCAGGCGATCGCCGCCACCCTCGGCGGCGACGTGGCCCGCACCGGCCTGTCGGAGTTCGGGCGGACGCCGACCACACTCACCGAGCCCGGCACGCTGCTGCGCGGCCTGCCCGCCGATTTCCGTACCTGGATGAGCCACGGCGACGCGGTACAGGCCGTCCCCGCCGGTTTCACCGCCCTGGCCCACACGGCCGGGGCGCCGGTCGCAGCGTTCGAGGACCTGGGACGCCGGATCGCCGGGGTGCAGTGGCACCCCGAGGTGATGCACTCCGAGCACGGCCAGGGCGTCCTCGAGCACTTCCTCTATGACATCGCCGGCTGCCGTCCCGACTGGACCCCGGCGAACATCGTGGAGGACTCGATCTCCCGGATCCGGGAGATCGTCGGCGACAAGCGCGTGCTCTGCGGCCTGTCCGGCGGAGTCGACTCGGCCGTCGCGGCCGCCCTGCTGCGCCGGGCGATCGGTGACCAGCTCGTCTGTGTGTTCGTGGACCACGGGCTGCTGCGCGAGGGCGAGGCGGAGCAGGTCGAGAAGGACTTCGTCGCCGCGACCGGGGTGAACCTGGTGGTGAAGGAGGTCGCCGACGTCTTCCTGCGGGAGCTCGCCGGGGTGACCGATCCCGAGACCAAGCGCAAGATCATCGGCCGGGAGTTCATCCGCGCGTTCGAGGCGGCCACCCGTGAGCTGAACGAGGACGAACCGATCGAGTTCCTCGCCCAGGGCACGCTCTACCCGGACGTGGTGGAGTCCGGTGGTGGTGACGGTGCGGCCAACATCAAGTCCCACCACAATGTCGGGGGGCTGCCCGACGACCTGCAATTCAAGCTCATCGAGCCGCTCCGTACCCTGTTCAAGGACGAGGTCCGGGCGGTCGGCACCGAGCTGGGGCTGCCCGAGGAGATGGTCTGGCGCCACCCGTTCCCCGGTCCGGGCCTGGCGATCCGGATCATCGGTGCGGTCGACGAGGAGCGGCTGGCATTGTTGCGCAGAGCCGACGCGATCACCCGCGAGGAGGTCCAGTCCGCCGGGCTGTACCGTGACATCTGGCAGTTCCCGGTCGTCCTGCTGGCCGATGTGCGCTCGGTCGGCGTGCAGGGTGACGGGCGTACGTACGGACACCCGGTCGTGCTGCGCCCGGTGACCAGCGAGGACGCCATGACCGCCGACTGGGGCCGGCTGCCGTACGACCTGCTGGAGAAGATCTCCACCCGGATCACCAACGAGGTGCGCGAGATCAATCGGGTGGTCCTCGACGTGACGAGCAAGCCGCCGGGCACCATCGAGTGGGAGTGACCCGCCGTGGCCCGCACCGTGACGACAGCCTCGCACGGTGACGGGTAGGAGGCGGTGCTGACGGGGACGGGCCGGGCGGTCCGTCCCCGTTCTGCGTGCCCGGGCCGACGTCCCCGTGCGGGCCGATGTCTTGGTCTTCGTGTGAGTGGACGTCGTCATGGGAGCCGATGTCCCATGCGGGCTGTCCTCCGGCCGGGCGGATGCCTGCTGGGGCCGATGCCTGCCGGGCCGATGCTTCTCGTGTCGGGGCCGGTGGGCTCGGCGGTCAGCTGCGGTTGCCGCCGGCCAGCAGGCCGATGACGCCGATCACCACCAGCGAGGCGGGAGCGGCGACGCTGATCAGGTCACGGTCGAAGGGGTGTATCATCCGCGTCCACAGGAAGGCTCCGCCGTAGATGATCGCCATCATTCCCAGGACGAGGGACAGGACATCGGTGCGCCGGCGGGGGCGACGTGGGGGAGTAGGACGGGTGGTCATGGAGTCATCACCACCAGTTCGCCGAGGTCGGTGGAGCCGTTGATCGTGATCGTCGGGGCCCCGGGGCGGCCCGGGACGAGGACGGACGTGGTGCTGTTCCGTTGCTGGGAGGACACCGTGGTGGTCGCGTCGCCCAGCTGCAGTGTCCCCACCCCGACATTCGCATTGACGACCACCCGATCCTCGGCCGGGACCAGGATCGTCAGCGAACCGGCTCCCAGGTGCGCGTTGTAGGTCACGTCCTCGGTGACGCCCAGCTGCGACAGATCGACGGTCACCCGGCCGAAGTCCCAGTTGTCGGTGGCGGGCAGGGCCTGCGCGTCCGTGTACTCCACCGCCACCGGCGCGGTCGTCGTGACCTGGCGCTCCATCAGCTGCGGATGGTCGTGCTGATAGCCGCCGATGGTCGCCACGAGCCCCAGGATGACGGCGGCCGTGATGAGGCCGCGGGGCCGGCCCACCCAGGCGCCGATGACCAGCGCACCGCCGACGACGACCAGGGCGGACGCCGCCCAGACGAAGGCCGGCACCGGATGGCCGGTCGAGGCGAGCAGGGACAGGGCGGTCCAGAGCAGGCCCACCGAGGTCAGGGTGACCAGCGAGAGCGTCCGCTTGCCCACCCGTTGCGGATCGGGCAGCCGGGCGGCGCGGGGTGTGGGCGGCGGTGGGGCGTACAGGCCGATGGGGTCGGGGTGGGTGAGGTACGCATTCATCTGGGCGTCGTACGCCCCGCGCCCATGGCCGCCCGCATCACCGGGGCCGGCGGGTGATGCCGTCCCGGGCACCGGGCGGACGGTCGTCCGATCCCGGTCCGTGTCCGAGGGGACGACCCGGTCCGTGTCCGAGGGGGCCACGGGGGTCGCCGCTCGGACGGCGGTCGGTACGTCACCCTCGGGCCAGGACGCCGTGGCCCGAGGGGCGCCGAACGGCTGTGCGGGATCGAGCGGTGAGTTGGTCGGGTCGGTCGGCCGTCCCTGTGGCCCCGTTCCGTACGCCTGGCCGGTGCCGTACGGGGCGTCGGAGCGCTGCGTCTGAGCGAGTGGCACGACCGGTGGGACCCGGCGGCGAAGTCGACGCTCACGGCGCGGACGGTGCACGCCGAAGTAGTAGACCAGGCCCAGAACGATCGCCGGGAACAAGGAGAGCGAGGTCACGCTGCCAAGGGCAGCGGCCACGGCGACGACGGCCAGGGCCACGGCACTGATCAGCACCCAGCGCGGCGCGCGGGTCAGCGCCGGGAAGGTCTCCAGGAGCGGGCCCCGCTCATGTCCCTCGAGCGGGATGAGCACCCAGCCGGCGAGGTAGAGGACCACGCCCATGCCCGAGCTGACCGCGAGGACCACAGCAGCGACCCGGATGATCAGGGGATCGATCCCGGTGCGGTCGGCGATGGCGGCACAGACGCCCGCGATCGGTGTTCCCGTCGCGGGTCGATGCATGCTGATCGCCGGCTCCATGACCCCATCCTGTCTCGGGTCCGTGGAACGGACCATCGGGCACATCCCCCATTCTCTCCGGGCGGAGGGCATCCGGGGATGGCTTTGTCGGTGGTGCGTGGTTTGCTGGATGCACCATGGATGATCTCTCGGCCACCTCGGGGGACCCCACCGGCGCGGGCACCTCCGCGCCCGGGTCGGGGTCCGGCCCCGCCGTCCCCGCGGGAGGTCCGCTGATGCCCGCTGACGGTTCACCGGGGCAGTCGGGTGGCGTCCCGGGCGCTGTTCCGCCGTCGGGAGCACCGTCAGTCGCCCGGCGGTCGGGGGCCCCGCCGTCCCCGCGGTCGGGCGTCTCCGCGGCTACCGCACCGTCGGGAGCCGGCGCGGAGCCGGCGAGACACCGCGCCTACCGGGTCGACGACGGGCGCTGGCTGGGTGGTGTCTGTGCCGGCCTGAGCCAGCATCTCGGGTGGCCGGTGATGCTGCTGCGGCTGGCGTTCGTGGGGCTGACGATGACCCAGTTCGTCGGCGCGATCGTCTACGCGGTGCTGTGGGTGGCGCTCCCGCCCGAACCGCCCCGGGCCACCGCCCCCGGGCTGGAGTCCGCGGCCCGTACGGGCGCCCGGACGGTGACGCCGCGGGCGCGTCGCCGGATCGACATGGGCTCGGCGCTGGCGATGGCCCTCTTCGGGGGTGGGGTGCTCTGGCTGGTGCAGATGACCCGCTTCGGCATGCCCTGGGCGTTCTTCTGGCCCGTCATGCTGGCGAGTGCCGGGGTCGCGGTGATCTGGCGCGAGGCCGACTCGATGGGCACCTGGCGGAGCAACCGAACGGCCGGCGGGCAGGCCCGCTCGCGGGTCGACCGGCTCGGCTCGCTGCTCGGGGCGCTCAGCGGGCTGCTGCTGTTGGCCTCGGCCTTCGTGCTGGTGGTCCCCGACCAGGCCCGGCGCGGCGGCCCGTCGGAGCTGATGATGATCCTCATCCTCGGTCTCGGCGGTGTGGCGGTGGTCGGTGCACCGTGGTTCTTCCGGACCAGGGCGGAGCTGGACCGGATCCGGGAGGAGAAGATCCGGGCCGATGCCCGCGCCGACATGGCGGCCCACCTGCACGACTCGGTGCTGCAGACCCTCGCCCTCATCCAGCGTCAGGCGCACGACCCGCGGGCCGTGGCGCGGCTGGCCCGGCGGCAGGAGCGGGAGTTGCGTGAATGGCTGTACGGCCGCCCGCCGGACGACACCACCTTGGCCACTGCCGTGCGGCGCGCCGCGCTCGAGGTGGAGGACGAGCACGACATCGACGTCGAGCTCGTCACGGTCGGGGACGCGACGATGACCCCGGACCTCGATGCGCTGGTCAAGGCGGCCCGTGAGGCGATGGTGAACGCCGCCAAGCACGCCGGGGTCGGCAGGGTCGATGTGTACGCGGAGGTGCTGGAGACTACCGTCGAGGTGTTCATCCGCGATCGTGGGCAGGGATTCGACCCCGATGACATCGACGCCGATCGGCAGGGGGTCCGCCGCAGCATCATGGAACGGATGGAGAGGCACGGTGGGCGGGCAACGATCCGCTCGGCGCCGGGCCAAGGGACCGACGTACGACTGGAGATGACACGATGACGACCCATCAACCGGATCCGCAGCCAGGCGACGACGAGGGCACCGCCCCCCGTGAGGGGCTCCGCACCGGAGCCTTGCGCGTGGTGGTGATCGATGACCACGACATGTTCCGCGCCGGGGTGAAGCACGAGATCGGTGCCCGGGTGACGATCGTCGGCGAGGCCGCCGACGCGCCCGGCGCCGTGCAGACCATCCTCGCCACCGATCCGGACGTGGTGCTGCTCGACGTCCATCTTCCCGGCGGCGGAGGGGTCGAGGTGCTGCGGCAGGTCCACCAGCGCCACCCTGACGTACGTTTCCTGGCGCTGTCGGTGTCGGATGCCGCCGAGGACGTCATCTCGCTGATCCGTGGCGGGGCCCGAGGGTACGTGACGAAGTCGATCAACGCCGATGAGCTGATCGAGGCGATCGAGCGGGTCGCCGGCGGTGATGCGGTCTTCTCCCCGCGACTCGCCGGGTTCGTCCTGGACGCCTTCTCCGGGTCGATCGACGTGGCCAGCGTCGATGAGGAGCTCGACAAGCTGTCCCCCCGGGAACGGGACGTGCTGCGGCTGATCGCCCGCGGCTACTCGTACAAGGAAGTGGCCAAGGAGCTGTTCATCTCGGTGAAGACGGTCGAGACGCACGTCTCGAGCGTGCTCCGCAAGCTGCAGCTGTCCAACCGCCACCAGCTCGCGCGCTGGGCGAACGACCGCCGCCTGGTCTGACCGGCCCGCCACCCTCCGCCGCGCGTCGAACAGCGTGGCGTGCTGAGTGGTGCCAGGAACCGAACGGTACGGGACATCGAGCGATGCCGGACCCCGGACAACACGGCACACCGAGGAGCGCCACGTACGAGGAGCGCAAGTACGAGGAGGCCGAGCACAGTCCGAGCCCCGGCCGGCGATCCGGTCGGGGCTCGAACGTCAGGTGAGGGATGCGGGCGAAGGATGGGCAGGGAGCGCCACGAGAAATGGTGCGGGGAGCAGGGACGCCGCGAGAGGTGTGCGGCGCCCGGGCACGCCGGGAGAGGCGCCGGCAGACATGACGCTGCGGGAGGTGTCAGCCCCGCTTCTTGGTGAGTAGTCCGTAGACGAACAGCACGACGACACAGCCGACGATGGCGAACAGCCACACGCCGATGGAGAAGAACCCCCCGCCGGTGAAGCCGACCATCTGGGCGATCCACCCCCCGACGAAGGCGCCGAGGACACCGAGGACGAGGGAGATGATCCATCCGCTCGGGTCGTTGCCCGGGAGGATGGCCTTGGCGATGGCACCGGCGATGAGGCCGATGATGATGACGCTGACCCAGCTCAGACCGAGCCCGGTCACCAACGGAGCGACAAGCACAGTACTCATGCCTCCACTCTAGGAGCGGCCGGTGTGGGGTGGCTCACTTTGAGGGGCTTCGGGTGATCTCCCGGGGTTCACCCCCAAGGGTCCCCGCGTCCCGGCGTGTGTCCACCGGTGGCGTCCCGGATTCAGCAGTCGGGCGGGGTGCCGGATATCAGCGGTCGGACGGGATGCCAGCGGTCGGGCGGGGTGCCGGATGCCAGCGGTCGGGCGGTGTCGCGAATGTCAGAGGAGGGGCCGGAACGGGCGCAGCAGGTCTTCGGAGGCCTTCGCCATCAGCGGCCGGCGCTGCCACTCCGGCAGGGTCAGTTCGCGGCAGTTCGTCAGGTCGGTCGAGAAGATCGTCTCCATCCGCCGGGCGACCGCCGGGTCCATGAACTCGACGTTGATCTCGTAGTTGCCCACCAGGCTCAACCGGTCGAGGTTGGCCGTCCCGATCGTCGCCCACTCCCCGTCGATGGTGGCCGTCTTGGAGTGCACCATCGCATGCTGGTAGAGGAAGAGGCGGACGCCACCGCGCAGCAGCGCCCCGTAGAAGCCCCGGGACAGCCAGTCGGCCTCGATGTGGTTCGACTCCGCCGGGATGATGATCCGGACGTCCACGCCGCGGGCCGCCGCTTTGAGGATGCCCTCAAGGAGGTCCTGGTCGGGGATCAGGTAGGCGTGGGTCAACCAGATCCGCTGGCTGGCCCGGTCGATCGCCTCCAGGTAGAGACCCCGGATCGGGTAGGTCGCGTACATCGGGACGTTGCGGTGGATCCGTGAGGCGGTGTGCCAGGCCCGGTCCCGGGGCTCGTCGAGGTGCACCCCACGGCGACCGCCGATCGCGTTCCAGTAGTCGACGAAAGCGTCGCCGAGGTCGGCCGCCACCGGGCCGGTGAGGCGTACGTGGGTGTCGCGCCAGTCGCTCGCGTAGCGCGAGCCGAGGTTGTAGCCGCCGACCCAGGCGGTCGCCAGGTCGACCACCAGCACCTTGCGATGGTTGCGGGCGAACTTCCCCAGTCGCCAGCCCCGCGGCCAGCGCAGGTAGAACGGGTGGCGTCGGGCGTGCACCGAGGCGGGGAAGGTGAAGAAGTCCTGGTCGACGACGAGGTTGGCGAAGTGGTCCCAGACGACGTACACGTCGACGCCGCGCTCGGCGGCCTCGATGAATGCGTCCTTGAAGGCCTGGCCGACCTCGTCGGCCTTCCAGATGAAGGTCTCGAAGTAGATGCTGTGCTCGGCCGACCGGATCGCCGCCAGCATGTCGTCGTAGAGGTCCTGCCCGTAGGTGAAGATCGTCGCGGTGCCCTCGGCCGTGGCGAACTCCTCTGGGGGCGTCCGCGGGAACCGCGCCGGGCCGGCGCGGCGCTTGCGCAGGTAGGCCGCCACCTGGAGCCCGGCGATGCTGATCGCCTGGAGGACGCCGACCAGAGTGAACAGCCGGGTCAGGAGCGTACGGATGCGTGGAACTGGCGTCTGCAGGAGGACCCGGACCAGGGAACCTGCCGGCCCGGTCGACGCGGGGCCTCGATGCTCTGGCATGGGAACCAAAATAGCGCCAGGGAGCATCTAGGCTTGGCGGTGCCATGAACGAAGCTGATTCGCCGACCCTGTTCCCCGCCTTCGGTGCCCTCGGGGCACCCACCCGACGCGGCTCGTCGTCGGCGGACGCGACCCGTCCCGGTGGGCGGGCCGGTGATCGCGCCGACGCGTCCCGGGCGGGGACACCGCGCGAGACCCGGAAGGAGCGTACGGGGACGGACCCGACCGGGGCAGCGTCGCCGGTCTCTGCGCAGTCGGTCTCCGGGCAGTCGGTCTCCGGGCAGTCGGTTCCCGGAGAACGGGCATCCGGGCTGCCGGGTTTCGCGCAGTCGGTCCCCGGAGAGGCCGCACCCGGGGAGCCGGCACCCGGTCAGGCCGGTGGGCGCCGGCCGGGGGGGCGCGGCCGGCACAGGGTGACGCCCGAGGAACTCGTCGACGGTCTCAACGATCCGCAGCGCGAGGCGGTGATCCACGCCGGGGCACCGGTGCTCGTCGTGGCGGGGGCGGGATCGGGCAAGACCCGGGTCCTCACCCGGCGGATCGCGTACCTGGTGGGCGTACGTGACGTCCACCCCGGCTCCATCCTGGCCATCACCTTCACCAACAAGGCGGCGGCCGAGATGCGCTCCCGGGTGGTGGACCTGGTCGGGCCGCGGGCCCGGGTGATGTGGGTGTCGACCTTCCACTCCGCCTGCGTGCGCATCCTGCGCTCCGAGATCGGGCATTTCGACCGGTCCACCAACTTCTCGATCTACGACACCGTCGACTCCAAGCGGCTGATGCAGATGATCTGCCGGGAGCGGGAACTCGACCCGAAGCGGTACCAGCCACGGGAACTGCTCAACTGGATCTCGGCGTGCAAGAACGAGCTGGTCCGCCCCGAGGGGTCCGCGAGCCGGGCGCCGCGCGGGCAGGAGGAGCTCTATCCGGGCGTCTATGCCGACTACCAGCGTCGGCTGCGGGCGGCCGAGGCGTACGACTTCGACGACCTGATCATGGAGACCGTCCGGCTGTTCCGCGAGTTCCCGGAGGTCCGCGAGAAGTACCGGCGGCGGTTCCGCCACGTGCTGGTCGACGAGTACCAGGACACCAACCCCGCCCAGTACGCGCTGGTCCGCGAACTCTGCGCGCCGAATGCGGACCGCGACCAGGAGGGGCTGGCCGAGGCCGGGATCATCCCGATGGACCCGCCCGAGCTGATGGTCGTCGGCGACTCGGACCAGTCGATCTACGCCTTCCGGGGCGCGACGATCCGCAACATCCTCGACTTCGAGAAGGACTTCCCGGGGGCCCGGACGATCCTGCTGGAGCAGAATTACCGCTCCACCCAGACCGTGCTCTCGGCCGCCAACGCGGTGATCGCGAAGAATCCGGACCGCCCGAAGAAGCGGCTGTGGTCCGACGCGGGCCAGGGGGAGAAGATCGTCGGTTACGTGGCCGACACCGAACACGGTGAGGCCCAGTTCGTCGCCGACGAGATCGACCGGCTGGTGGACGCCGGCTCGACCACGTACGGCCAGACGGCGGTGTTCTACCGGACCAACGCGCAGTCGCGTGCCTTCGAGGACGTGTTCATCCGGGTCGGGCTGCCCTATCGGGTCGTCGGCGGGGTGCGGTTCTACGAGCGCAAGGAGGTCCGCGACGCGATCGGCTACCTCAAGGCGATCGCGAACCCGCACGACGACGTCTCCGTACGCCGCGTGATCAACGAACCCAAACGAGGGATCGGCGACCGCGCCCAGGAGCTGGTGCAGCACTTCGCGGATCGGGAGCGGATCAGCTTCGGGTCGGCGTTGGAGCGGCTCGACGAGATCGAGGGGCTGGCCACCCGGTCCGCGTCGAACCTGCGGGCGTTCGCCACGATGATGGCCGACCACCGGACGATGATGGCCGAGGGAGCTGCGGCGGACGAGATCCTCGCCTCGATCCTGCAGGCTTCCGGGTACGTCGACGCGCTGCGCAACAGCACCGACCTGCAGGACGAGAGCCGACTGGAGAACCTGACCGAGTTCGTGGCGGTGGCGGAGGAGTTCGTCGCCCAGGCCCACGTCGTCGACATCGATGACGAGACCGGTCGGCCGATCGACCCGCAGACCGGCACCCCGCTCGCGGCCGACCCGGATCGGGACGGCGCCGACAATGTCGATGATGTGCCCCCGGGTGGTCCGGCCGCCGGCTCTGCCGCTGACGGGGATCGCGACGGAGACGGGGCGGCGGACGACGCGGCCCGGTCCCGGGCGCCGGGTGAGCTCGGTGGCCTCGGGGCGGGCGCCCCGGAACCGGACGACTCGCTACCGGCGTTCCTCGAGCGGATCGCACTGGTCGCCGACGCCGACGCGGTCCCTGAGGGCGACGAGGAGGGCGTGGTCACCCTGATGACGCTGCACACCGCCAAGGGCCTGGAGTTCGACACCGTCTTCCTGACCGGCTTCGAGGACGGCGTCTTCCCGCACATGCGGGCACTCGACGATCCCGACGAGCTGGAGGAGGAGCGGCGCCTCGCGTACGTGGGGATCACCCGGGCCCGCAAACGGCTGTTCCTCACCCGTGCGGTGGTCCGGACCCAGTGGGGCCAGCCGTCGTACAACCCGGCCAGCCGGTTCATCGCGGACATGCCCGAGGAGCTCCTCGACTGGCGCCGGCTGATCGAGCCGGCCGCGACCTGGGAGATCCGCGCCGCCGGCCGGACCTCGTCGGCCCGCGAGCGCACCGAGGGCGGACGGATCTTCGGCTCGGGCCAGCCCCCGCGGGGCCCGCACGTGGACGCGGTGGCGGTCGGTGATCGGGTGCTGCACACCTCGTTCGGGCTGGGCACCGTCGTCGACACCATGGGGACCGGCCAGAACGCCAAGGCCGACGTCGACTTCGGTTCCCTGGGCGTCAAGCGGCTGTCGCTGCGCCACGCCCCGATGGAGAAGCTCTGACGTACACCCCGGAACAGGGGCCCTGACGTACGCCCCGGGGACAGGGGCCCGGACCTACCACCCGGAACAGGACAAGAGCCCGGCCCCTCCAGGGGCCGGGCTCGGTCGTACGTTCCGCTGAGCGGGGGATGGTGAATCAGACGGCGACGCCGCGGGCGGCGAGCCAGGCGACCGGGTTGGCGGTGGTGTACGGGTCGCCGACGGTCTTGGCGTTCGGGTAGTACTCCCAGTGCAGGTGCGGGCCGAAGGACCGGCCGGTGATGCCGACGTAGCCGATCAGCTGCCCGGCACTGACCTGCTGGCCCAACCGTACGGTCGTGGAGGACATGTGGGCGTAGAGGGTCGCACCGCCACCGGAGTGGTCGATGACCACGTGCGTGCCGGCCCACCCGCCGCCGTTCGGGGCGGCGACGACACCGTCGGCCGCGGCGTAGATCGGCGTGCCAATGGGGGCGGGGAAGTCCTGACCGGTGTGGTAGCGCGCCCAGGAGCCGACGGCGCCGAAACGGGAGCCGAGGGTGTAGGTGCCGGGCTTCAACGGGGTCGCGGCGCCGCCGGACGTGGAGATCGAGGCCTGCGCGGCGCTGGCGCTGAGGGTGCCCTGCGGGGTGGCGGCCTGGTTCTTCAGACGATCGTTCTGGGAGGACGCGGCGTTCTTCGAGTCGTTGAGCAGGGCCGACCGCGAGGCCAGCGCCTTGTCCCGGGAGGCCACCGCAGCGGTGTCGTTGGCCGCGGACAGCTGCTTGGACCGCTCGGTCGCCAGTTGGACGCTCATCGCCGCGTCCAGTTCCGTACGGGCGGCTGTCCGTGAGGTCTGGTCGGTGGAGCGCTCCAGGCCGCCGGCCTGGCCGTCGGGCGAGGAGGCATCGGTGTTGGCGGCGCCGCCACCCGTCGGGGTGTCCGGGGCGCTCACCGGAGCCGGCTGGGCGACGTTCGGGGAGGACCCGGCGGACTGCTGACGGGCCTCGAGGGTGGCCTGGGGATTCGCGGCCTGGGCGTTGGACGTCAGGGAGATCGCGCCGGCCACGGCGAGCCCGAGGGCGGAGACGGTCAGGGCCGCCAGGCTGGTGTTGAGCGTGTGCCGATTCTCGTCGGCCTCCTCGGCCCCGGCGATCACGGCGTAACGGCCGGATGCAGCGTCGGTGCCGGACTGCTGGAAGCGGTCATGGAGAGAAGTGAAGGTGGTGCGGGTGGGCCCGATGGTCGATCCCTGCGGCTCGTCGGCGACGGCGCGTCGAGGATGCGACGAAGGTGTCGGGATCCGTGACACGTGTTCTCCTTGGTTCGGGTACCCGGACGGCGCCCGATCCCTGGTAGGTCTCCGAGTGCCGAGAGTGAACATAACGGATTGATAAAGCGAGAAACAAATCGGGGAGCCGACGGACGGGACCCCCGGTGGCCGAACGTCGAAGGATCCGCGCCGGGCCGCCGTGCGGAGTGTGAAGAAGAGCACGTTTCCCGTAGGGGGCCGAGAGGCTCGGTCGCTCGAGGGTGAGGGTGCGGGACCCGGTGGCCGGGGCCGCCGCCACGGCCACCGGTCGGCCCGCCCCGGTAGCCCCGGTCGGCGTGCCGCCATGGCCCCGGCGGGCTTGCTTCTGCAGCCTCGGTCGGTCCGCGTCGTGGCCCCTGTCGGCCCGCCCCGATGGACGGTCCGCATCGGCACGAACTGTTGACGGGGTCGCCCCACGCGTCAGAAGGGGCACGGCTAGGCTATGGCACGTGGATACGAACGTACGGATTCGAGTGGTAGTCGCCAAGCCCGGCCTTGATGGCCACGACCGCGGGGCCAAGGTTGTCGCCCGCGCCCTTCGCGATGCTGGCATGGAGGTCATCTACACCGGTCTGCACCAGACCCCGGAGCAGATCGTGCAGACCGCGATCGCCGAGGACGCCGACGGGATCGGCCTGTCGGTGCTGTCCGGTGCGCACCTGACCCTCTTCCAGGACGTCATCGAGCAGCTCAAGGCGCAGGACGCCGCCGACATCGTCGTCTTCGGCGGCGGGATCATTCCGGAGGAGGACATCCAGCCGCTCTACGACATGGGCGCTGCGCACATCTTCACCCCCGGCACCACGATGGAGAGCATCGTCGACTGGGTCAAGGAGAACGTCCACAGCCACGCCGCCTGACGGCGAGGGCGTACGCGGAACCGGGGGAGTGGCCCGGCCCGCGTGGCCATGACGAGATTCCGGCCGGCCGGTCGCTCCCCGCATGCGGGGATCGCCTGCCGGCCGTCGTCGTCCCCGGGCGATGGTTCGTGGCGGAGCGGAGGGGCGGGGTCCGTCCCGGATCCGGCGGCATTAGACTCAACGCCGTTGTATGCCCCGCGCGCCCACGCCGGGGCGCGGGCGGTGCAACCGTGCTGCCCGTCGAGGCGAAAGGATCGCGATGGATCTGTACGAGTATCAGGCCCGCGACCTGTTCGAGTCCTATGGCGTATCGGTGATGCGGGCGCAGACCGCAACCACCCCCGCCGAGGCCCGTCAGGTTGCCGAAGAACTCGGATGGCCGGCAGTCATCAAGGCGCAGGTCAAGACCGGCGGGCGTGGCAAGGCCGGAGGGGTGAAGCTGGCCCGGACGGCCGACGAGGCGCAGGAGGTGGCCGGCCAGATCCTCGGCATGGACATCAAGGGCCACACCGTCCACCGGGTGATGGTCACCGAGGGCGCCGACATCGCCGCGGAGTACTACTTCTCCATCCTCGTCGACCGCTCGGAGCGTCGCTACCTGGCGATGTGCTCGCGCAGCGGCGGCATGGACATCGAGACGCTGGCCGTCGAGCACCCCGACCAGCTGGCCCGTGTGGCGATCAGCCCGCTCGTCGGCGTCGATGCCGCCAAGGCCGCTGAGATCACCGCAGCGGCCGGCTTCGACGAGGCCGATCGCCCCGCCCTGGAGGCCATCTTCCAGAAGCTCTGGGAGGTCTTCCGCGACGAGGACGCCACCCTGGTCGAGGTCAACCCGCTGATCAGGGCCGGCGACGGTTCGATGATCGCCCTGGACGGGAAGATCACCCTGGACGACAACGCCGCCTTCCGGCACCCGGCGCACGAGGCACTGGCCGACAGCTCGGCGGTCGACCCGCTGGAGCAGAAGGCGCGCGAGCAGGGCCTCAACTACGTCAAGCTCGACGGCAACGTCGGTGTCATCGGCAACGGTGCGGGCCTGATGATGAGCACCCTCGATGTCGTGGCGTACGCCGGCGAGGATCTGCCCGGCAAGCCCCGCCCGGCGAACTTCCTCGACATCGGCGGCGGCGCCTCCGCCGAGGTGATGGCCAACGGCCTCTCCCTCATCCTGTCCGACGCCGACGTGAAGAGTGTGTTCGTCAACGTCTACGGCGGCATCACTTCCTGCGAGCAGGTGGCCCAGGGCATCGTGCAGGCCCTCGAGCTGCTCGGCGAGCGGGCGAACAAGCCGCTGGTGCTGCGTCTCGACGGCAACAACGCGGCCGGTGGCCGCCAGGTGCTGCGCAAGGCGCGCGAACGACTGGCCGGTGTCGTGGTGATCGCCACCACCATGGACGGCGGCGCCCGGATGGCCGCCCAGCTGGCGGCCGGCGTGGCCACCGTCGAAGAACTTCGCGATGCCCCGGAAGGCAAGAACTGATGACCATCCTTCTCGACTCCAACTCCAAGATCGTCGTCCAGGGCCTCACCGGCTCCGAGGGGCGCAAGCACGGTCAGCTGATGCTCGCCTCCGGCGCCAAGGTCGTCGCGGGCACCAACCCGAAGAAGGCCGGCCAGGCACTGGACTTCTCCTGGGCCGGCGGCCACGCCTCCGTGCCGATCCGGGCGACCGTGGCCGAGGCCATGGAGAAGGACGGGGCGAACGTCTCGGTCATCTTCGTCCCGGCCAAGTTCACCAAGGGCGCGGTCATCGAGGCCGTGGACGCGGGGATCCCGCTCATCGTCGTGATCACCGAGGGTGTCCCGGTCCACGACACCGCCGAGTTCTACACGTACGCCAAGGAGAAGGGCACCAGCCGCATCCTCGGCCCGAACTGCCCCGGCATCCAGTCGCCGGGTGAGTCCAACGCGGGGATCATCCCGTCCGGCATCACCGGCCCCGGCCCGATCGGGCTGGTGTCGAAGTCGGGCACCCTGACGTACCAGATGATGTTCGAGCTGCGTGAGATCGGCATCTCCACCGCCGTCGGCATCGGTGGCGACCCGATCATCGGCACCACCCACGTGGAGGCGCTCGAGGCGTTCGAGGCCGATCCCGAGACCAAGGTCATCGTGATGATCGGCGAGATCGGCGGCGACGCCGAGGAGCGCGCCGCGGCCTACATCAAGGAGAACGTGACGAAGCCGGTCGTGGCGTACGTCGCCGGCTTCACCGCGCCGAAGGGGAAGACGATGGGCCATGCCGGCGCCATCGTCTCCGGCTCCGCGGGCACCGCGCAGGCCAAGAAGGAAGCCCTCGAGGCTGTCGGTGTCCGGGTGGGCAACACCCCCTCGCAGACCGCCGAGCTCGCCAAGGAGCTGATCGCCGAGCTGGGTCTGTGAGGCACTGACCGGCCGCCGACGATCACCGTCGGCACCGTAGAAGGACAGCGGACGAGGGGCTCCCGGGATTTCCCGGGAGCCCCTCGTGCCGATTCCGTGCTGCTGGCGTCGTCTCGTCCTGTGCCACGGCGGGCGGTGTCACGGCGGGCCGTCGCGGGGCGCTCGTCCGCGTCACAAGGCCGTCGGTCGGCAAGCCATCACTCGCCGACGCGCGGCGGTCGTGGCGTACGACCTCTACAGGGTGAGGCTGAGGCGCACCCCGGAGCGGTCGCCGATGGACTTCCACTGGCCGTTGTCGAAGTCGAACGAGTCGCCGGTCGGTGCCAGGAGGTAGATCACCGTGTTGTCGACCTGCGCCAGGGCGAGGCGGTACTTCTGCTTCGACGTCTGGTTCACCTGCTGGGTGACGACCCAGGTGCGGCCGGTGACGTCCTTGCCGCCGGCGCCCGGCGCAGCGAGGTCGTCGGTCTTCTGCACCTTGGCGGTCAGCATCGCCTTCTCGCAGCCGTCGATCGACCCGCTGATGTCCTTGACCAGGGAGTCGGCCGACGCGCGGTCGGGGAAGGTCAGCACGTACTCGTCGACGCCGAAGGTCTGCGGAGCCGCGGCGTCCTCCTGCAGCAGGTAGGCCCGGTGCTTGCGCGCCGTCGGGCCGGCCACATTGGCCAGGTCCTTGCCCTCGCACTGGCTGCCGATGAAGTCGAAACTGGTCGACGGGTCGGTGGCGCCCCAGCGTCCGGTCCCGGCGGTGATCCGTGGCAGATCCGCGGTGGCCAGGAACTCGGGGTTGGCCGCCGTCTTCGGCGGGATCCCCGCGCTTGCGGTCGGGTCGGTGGGGCAGGCACCGCCGGCCGCGTGGCACGTACGGCCCACAGCGGTGCCGAGGAGTCCGGCGACGACGGCGCCGTCCGGGGTCGTGTTCGGCTTGCTGGCGTCGACGATGGTGATCACCGAACCGCTGCGGCTCAGCATCACCGTGTGGTGGACCGAGGTCTTGTCCTGCACGATCGCGGACACGCCGGCCGAGCTGTCGCCGACGTTGCTCACCGTCCAGCCGCCCTCCAGGTAGCTGACCGGACGCTCGCAGCCACCCAGTTGGGCGGTCCAGATCGCTGCGGCGGTGGTGGCGTCCTGGGCGGAGGCGAACTGGACGGCCTCGTTGAGGAGATTGGTGTTGGGGTCCCCCCCACCCTGGATGTTGCGGATCATCGTGGCCTGGGGGAGCGGAACGCCCTGGGCATCGGTGGTCAGGCAGTTCGGCCGAGGTGCGTTCGAATCGGCCCTGGTCTGGGTGAGGGTCTCGGCCCAGGTCGTCTTGTCGTCGAGCCGGCGGGCGTCGTCGGCGGTGAGCATCGCGGCCGCCGAGAGGACCGGAGCACCGGTGACCGTCTGGGGGCCGGTCGCCGTCGGGCCGGACATCCGTGCGCGGAACAGCACGGTCGTGACGATGACACCGACCACCACCACGAGCGCGATCGCGCCGATGATGATGTTGCGCCGGGTGAGCCATGCGCTGATCCCCCCGCCGTCCATGGCGCGCGAGGGACCCCGGCCGCGCGGCGGCGGTGTCCCGCCTCCGCCCCCGCCTGCCGTCGGCGCGGCGGAGGACGTGTCGGGGGCGGACGTGCTCGGGGTGGCGGGAGCGGGTCCGGTCGGCGACGGGGTCCCGGCACCGGAGGTGGTGGAGTCACCCATGGCGTCGACCGCGGGGAGGCTGCTGGTGGTGTCCGTGGCGGGGATCCGTCCGGTGGCCCCGACCGCCGGGGTCAGACCAGTGGTGTCGTACGTCCGACCGGACGGCGGGGACGCCGGGGACGCCGCGGCACTCGGCGGGCGCCACATCTCCTGCTCGGCCGTGATGGCCGGGGTGATGCCGGTCTCGGTCAAGGACTGGGGGAGATCGTTCGGTGGGGTCGCCGGCGACTGGGCGCGTCGGGACGGACGGGCCGTCGGGGTCGGGGTGGTCGGTGTCGTCGCGGCCGGCGGCGGGGTGGCCGGTTTTGCTCCGGTCGGTGTCGTGGTGGCCGGCGGTGTCGCGGGCGGCGGGGTGGCCGGGGTAGCCGTACGCCACGGGCTGGCCGCTCGGGCCGGACCCACCGGGCTGGTGGGACTGGTGGGCAACCCGGGCGCACTCTGGGCGGGCGTGAGGCCGGTGGTCCACGGCGAGGGCTCGCCGGACGGGCCCGACGCGCCGGAGGCCGGCTGGGCCGGGGCCGCGCTGCGCTGTGGCTGTGGGCCGGACCCGCGGGTCGGGCCGGTCGGGCTGGTGGGGCTCAGCGGCCGGTCGGGGCCGGGGCTGCGATAGGGACTCGCGCTCGGTGACGGGCTCTCACCTGCCGACGGGCTCTCACCGACGGCGGGGGTCATGGGCCGGGCAGGACGTGCCGGCGCGGCGGGGCCCGCCGCAGGGTGGTCCTCCTCGGGAAGCGGGCCCAGGGAGCGACGTGCTCGCTTGGGCTGTTCGCCGCCCGCGTTCTCGGGGCGCTGCGGACCGTCCTCGGGCGGCGGGGATGCCGCACGACGGGGCCGAGGCGCCTCGGACACGTTGTCGTCCACTTCAGTCCTTCCAGTCCTGCCGCCGATCCGGTGAGCGAACGGAGCCGGAGGCGGCGGAGCGACGCCGGGCGGCGCCGTCACGACGCATCATTCCGGACGGTCACTGATCGCCTTGACATTACCCGGTGGGGCGTGTCCTTTGCGACCCATCCCCTCCCCGCAGGACAGCATGGACACCGACATGAGCCAGAACCGCAACATCCCACCGCGCACCCGTCCGGACCTCGGCCGGCCCGACCGGGCCCGCCGGACACCCCGGGACGGGCGTGCCCGTACGCCCGACCCCCAGCGCGACGACATCGTCGAGGGCGTCACCGGCGTACGCCCGGAACTGCCGCCCACCGAGGTGCCGCTGACGACGACTCCGGCCCGCCGGTCGGGCTGGCTCGGCATCCCGGCCGCCGCCGCGCTGGCCGCGGCGATCGGCTGGGTCGCCGTCACCGCAGTGGCCTCCCTGGCCTGGCTGACCGCGCCGGTCGGATCGTACGGGGCCGTGGTGGCCGCCTCGACACAGATCTGGCTGGCCGGCCACGGCGGTGGCCTGTACCTCGGCGGCACCCGGTGGACCCTGGTCCCGTACGGCCTCACCCTGCTGCTGCTCTGGCTGGTGGCGCTGGTCAGCCGCGAGGTGATGCGCCGGCAGCACGCCGTGGACGGGACCCCACCACCGGTCCGGCTGCTCCACGGCGGGCTGGTCGCGCTCGGCTACGCCGCCGTCGTCGGTGCCGTCGGGTTCGCCGCCGGCCACCCCGGCCAGGGCGCCCGGGCGTTCGGCGGCGCCTTCGTGATCGCCGCGCTGGCGGTCCGGTGGGCGGGTGCCCGGACCTCCGGGCGGCACCCGGGCGCTCGGTGGTCCGGCCGGGGACGGCAGCTGATGCGCGCGCTGGCTGTCGGCCTGCTCACTCTCACCGTCGTCGGCTCGGCAGCCGTGGTCACCGGCCTGCTGGTCCACCAGGGCCAGCTGGCCGTCCTCACCAACGCCCTCGGCGGTGGCCCCCTCGGCGGCCTCGGGGCGATCATCGTCCAGGCCATGTACCTGCCCACCTTCATCGTGTGGGCGGTCAGCTACACCCTCGGTGCCGGGTTCGAGCTCGGCGACGGATCGCTGGTCGCGCCCAGCGACACCCACCTGGGTCTGCTGCCCGGCTGGCCGATCACCGCCGCGCTGCCGGGCACCGGGGCGGGGAGCTACCTCAATCTGCTGTGGTTGGCCGGCGGCCTGGTGGCCGGCGGCCTCACCGCCTGGGTGTACCTGCGCGACACCCGATGGACACGGCCCGACACCGGCACAGTGCTCGGGGGCGGGGTCGGTCTGCTCCTCGGGCTGCTGGCGGCGGGGACCGGCCTGCTCACCCGGGGCGATCTCGGGGTCTCGCGCCTCGTCGGGCTGGGGCCGCGCCCGCTCGAACTGCTGGTGCTCGCCGTCACCCTGGCCACCTGCGGCGGCCTGCTCACCGGACTGGGCGTCGGCATCTCCCGCTGGCTGAACGCCCGCCGGAGCGCCCGGGCCTCGGCGTCGGTGGAGCTGACCGGCACCCTGCGCGGTCCGGGCGTCCCCGCCGGGACCGCCCCAGCCGGCGGTGCATCCGAAGGGACCGCAGCCCGCAGCGCATCCGACACGGCGCCGGCGGTCGGCGGCGACCCGTCCTCGGGAACGGACCAGGCTGACCATCGGGGCCCGGCTGAGTAGGCTGCCCCCCGTGGCGTTCTCGGTTGTCGTCCTCGTGTCCGGCTCGGGCACCCTGTTGCAGTCCCTGCTCGATGCCTGCGCCGACCCCGCCTGGGCCGCAGCCCACGACGTCAGGGTGGTGGCCGTCGGGGCCGACCGCGAGAGCGCGTACGGGCTGGAGCGGGGCCGCGCCGCGGGGATCCCCACCTTCGTCGTCCCGCTGCGCAAGGGCGACGACCGGACCGCCTGGGACCGGACCCTGACCGACACGGTCGCCGCGTACGCCCCGGACCTCGTCGTCAGTGCCGGCTTCATGAAGCTCGTCGGCCCCACATTCCTCGAGCGATTCGGTGGCCGGATGATCAACACCCACCCGGCGCTGCTGCCGTCCTTCCCCGGCACGCACGGGCCGCGTGACGCCCTGACGTACGGTGTCAAGGTGTCCGGGGCCACCGTCTTCTTCGTCGACGAGGGCGTCGACACCGGGTCGATCATCGCCCAGGCGGCCGTCCCGGTGCTCCCCGCCGACACCGTCGAGACCCTGCACGAGCGAATCAAGGTCGAGGAACGCCGCCTCCTCGTCGAAGCCGTCGCCGAGCTGGCCGACACGGCCGATCATGCCGACCAGACCGATCATGCCGACCAGACTGACCGGGCCGAGCTGGCCGACCGCGCCGCCCCGCCCGCCTGAGCCGCCGTCCCCCTGCCGGACCGGCGATCCCACCCGGGGCCGGCCGCCGAAGACTTCCACCGTCCCGACCACCCACGGAAGAAGGTCCGATGTCCGCAACGCCCGAGCGGCTCCCCATCAAGCGAGCCCTGGTGTCCGTCTACGACAAGACAGGTCTGGAGGAGCTCGGCCAGGCCCTGGCCGCGGCCGGCGTCGAGGTCGTCTCGACCGGCTCCACCGCCAAGAAGCTCGCCGGGGCAGGCGTCCCGGTCATCCCGGTCGAGGACGTGACCGGCTTCCCCGAGTGCCTCGACGGCCGGGTCAAGACCCTCCACCCCAAGATCCATGCGGGCATCCTGGCCGACCGTCGGCTGCAGTCCCATCGCGACCAGCTGGTCGAGCTCGAGGTCGCCCCCTTCGACGTGGTCGTGTCCAACCTCTACCCGTTCCGGGAGACGGTCGCCTCCGGCGCCACCCCCGATGAGTGCGTCGAGCAGATCGACATCGGCGGACCGTCGATGGTGCGGGCAGCCGCCAAGAACCACCCCAGCGTCGCGATCATCACCTCGGCCGACCAGTACGAGGACCTCAAGCGGGCCCTGACCGAGGGCGGGTACACGCTGGCCGAGCGCCAGCAGCTCGCCGCAGCGGCCTTCGTGCACACCGCCGAGTACGACATCGCGGTGGCCTCCTGGATGGGCTCGGTCCTCACCGATTCCTCCGCGGGTGACGGCTTCCCCGCCTGGGTCGGTGGCTCCTGGACCAAGCAGGGGACCCTGCGCTACGGCGAGAACTCCCACCAGGCCGCCGCGCTCTATGCCAGCCAGGACGGGCCGCAGGGCCTGACCCAGGCCGTACAGCACCACGGCAAGGCGATGTCGTACAACAACTACACCGACGGTGACGCCGCCTACCGGGCCGCGTACGACTTCGCGGAGCCGGCCGTCGCGATCATGAAGCACGCCAACCCGTGCGGCATCGCGGTCGGCACCGACATCGCCGACGCCCACGCCAAGGCCCATGCGTGCGATCCGCTGTCCGCGTTCGGCGGGGTGATCGCCACCAACCGGCCGGTCTCGGTCGCGATGGCCGAGAAGGTCAAGGACATCTTCACCGAGGTGCTGATCGCCCCCGGCTACGAGGACGGCGCGCTGGAGATCCTCTCGACCAAGAAGAACATCCGGCTGCTCACCGCCCCCGCGTACACCCACCGGCCGGTCGACCTGCGGCCGATCTCCGGTGGCGCGCTGCTGCAGCAGCCCGACCGGATCGACGCCGCGGGCGACGATCCGGCCAATTGGCAGCTCGTCGCCGGCGAGGCCGCCGACGAGGCCACCCTGCGCGACCTGCTGTTCGCCTGGAAGGCCTGCCGATCGGTGAAGTCCAATGCCATCCTGCTGGCCAGCGGCGGTGCCTCCGTCGGTGTCGGCATGGGCCAGGTCAACCGCGTCGACTCCTGCAAGCTCGCCGTTGCGCGGGCCGGTGATCGGGCCGCCGGGTCGGTCGCGGCCTCCGACGCGTTCTTCCCGTTCAGCGACGGGCCGCAGATCCTCATCGACGCCGAGGTCAAGGCGATCGTGCAGCCCGGCGGCTCGATCCGCGACGAGCAGACCATCGAGGCCGCCAAGGCGGCCGGAGTGACGATGTACGTCACCGGGACCCGGCACTTCTTCCACTGATCAGGCTCCGGCGGGCAGCGCCCGTCGGATCGGCCGGGCCCACCCTCCGGGGCGGGCCCGGCCGTGTCGTTCCCGGTGGGCCCGTCGGTCCGGTGCGGTCGGGGACACTAGGCTGTTCGCGTGCGGCGGACGGCCCCGGACGTACGTCACACCTCGACCACCCGGCGGAGGAGGAGCCCGATGACGGCAACGAAGATGGACGGCAAGATCGCCGCGGCGGCGATCAAGAAGGACCTCAAGGCCCGCGTGGCCGGCCTCGTCGAGAAGGGTGTCACTCCCGGTCTCGGCACCGTGCTGGTCGGGGACGACCCGGGAAGCCATGCGTACGTCCGCGGCAAGCACCGTGACTGCGCCGAGGTCGGCATCGCCTCCATCCGCGTCGACCTGCCGGAGGACACCACCGCCGAGCGGCTCGCCGAGGAGATCGCCCGGCTCAACGCGGACCCGGCCTGCACCGGCTACATCGTGCAGCTGCCGCTGCCGGCCCATCTCGATGACAACTGGGCCCTCGAGCAGATCGACCCGGACAAGGACGCGGACGGTCTGCACCCGACGAACCTGGGCCGGCTGGTGCTCGGTGTCGAGGCACCGCTGCCCTGCACCCCCCGCGGCATCGTCGATCTGCTGCGTCGCCACGACGTCGAGCTCAAGGGTGCCGAGGTCTGCATCGTCGGCCGCGGGACGACCGTGGGCCGCCCGCTCGGCCTGCTGCTGACCCGCCGCACCGAGAACGCCACCGTGACCCTCTGCCACACCGGTACGCGTGACCTCGCCGCTCACACCCGTCGCGCCGACATCGTCGTGGGTGCGGCCGGCAGCCCTGGCCTGATCACCGCCGACATGATCAAGCCCGGCGCGGTGCTGGTCGACGTCGGCATGACCCGGACCGAGGCAGGCCTGGTCGGCGACTTCGATCCGTCCGTGTGGGAGGTCGCCTCGAAGGTGGCCCCGACGCCGGGCGGCGTCGGACTGATGACCCGGGCGATGCTGCTGGCCAACGTGGTCGAGCGGGCGGAGAAGCTCGCCCGGTGAGCCGCCCCGCCACCGGGGACACTCCCGGGGACTCGCCGCTCGGTGATCGGGACACGCCGTTCGGCTCCACGGCTGCGCCGTTCGGCTCAGGAAGCCGGCTCTCCGGCTCGGGAGACCGGTCGTTCGGCTCGCCGGACGGCTCCCGCAGGCCGGCCGACGCGCCGCGGGACGATGACGCCGCCGGGGTCGACACGCCCGCAGCGGTCCCGTCCCCGCCGCCGGGGCCCGAGAACATCCCGTTGGTCCCCGATCCGCCCGCGCCGGGGACCCTGCCGCCGGCCGGGGTGCCCTTCACCGGCAAGGAACGTCTCCGGCGCGACCCCGGGCTGGGCCGGACCTGGCTGGCGATCGTCGTGGCCATCATGGGGGTGGGGGTGATCCTGATCGCCCTCGGGCTGTGGCAGGCGGGCAGCTGCGTGATCGGAGCCGGGATGATCGTCGGTGCCGTGATGCGCTTCAGCATCCCCTCCGGCGAGGTCGGCCTGCTGCGCGTCCGCGGCCGGATCTTCGACGGCCTGTGGATGCTCGCCATCGGGATCGGCATCATCGCGATGGTGCTGGCCCGCTCCTGACGCGCGGGATCGCGCCGGTGCCGGTGCCGGTGCCGTGACCACCGGGTGCTGACCGGGATCGCCCACTGCCGACGTTGCGGGCTGACATGGCGGGGGTCCGCTGGGAACAGATACGCAAGAGGGGTGGGAGCCATATGG
>NZ_JAYFNG010000043.1:0-35649 GCF_034933565.1 Raineyella sp. | reverse complement strand
GCTGACCGGCTCGCCGGCCGGTCAGCAGGCAACCGGATCAGACGTACTTCTCGTACGCCGCCAGGTCGAGCACACCGTTGCCGGACAGGCCGATCACGACCACCTCGCCATCCTCGGCGGAGGTCCGCAGGTGGTCCATCGCCCCGGCGACCGCATGGCAGGACTCCGGCGCCGGGATGATGCCCTCGGCCCGGGCGAACTCGATGCCGGCCGAGAACGCGGTGTCCTGGTCGACGGCGATCGCCGAGATGTGGCCGAGGTTGACCGCGTGCGAGACGATCGGCGACATCCCGTGGTAGCGCAGGCCACCGGCGTGGATGGCCGGCGGCACGAAGTCCCGCCCCAAGGTGTACATCTTCAGTAGCGGCGTCATCCCGGCGACATCGCCGTAGTCGTAGCGGTACTCGCCCTGGGTCAGGCTCGGGCACGCCGCGGGCTCGCAGGCGACGACCTTGGTGGTGGTGCCCTCGCGGAGGTTCTGCCCGATGAACGGGAAGGACAGGCCGGCCAGGTTGGAGCCACCGCCGGCGCAGCCGAAGACGATGTCGGCCTGCCGCTCGCCCGCCTCCTCGAGCTGGACCAGCGCCTCCTGGCCGATCACGGTCTGGTGCAGCATCACGTGGTTGAGCACCGAGCCGAGGGCGTAGTGCGCGTTCGGGTCCTCGACCGCCGACTCGACCGCCTCGGAGATCGCCATGCCGAGCGAGCCGGAGGTGTCCGGGTACTTCTCGAGCAGTTCCCGGCCGGCCCGGGTGAGGTCCGAGGGCGACGAGTGGCAGGTGCCGCCGTAGGTCTCCATCTGCATCCGGCGGTACGGCTTGGTGTCGTACGACGCCCGGACCTGCCAGACCTCGCACTCCAGGCCGAGCAGGGCGCAGGCCATCGACAGCGAGGCGCCCCACTGGCCGGCACCGGTCTCGGTGGTCAGCCGGGTGACGCCCTCGGCCGCGTTGAAGTAGGCCTGGGCGACCGCGGAGTTCGGCTTGTGCGAGCCGGCCGGGGAAACACCCTCGTACTTGTAGTAGACGTGCGCGCCGGTGCCGAGCGCCCGCTCCAGACGGTGCGCCCGGACCAGCGGCGAGGGGCGCCAGCCGGAGTAGATCTCCCGGACCGTCTGCGGGATCTCGATCCACCGCTCGGTGGAGACCTCCTGCGCGATCAGGCTCATCGGGAACAGTGGAGCGAGGTCCTCGGGCGTCAGCGGCTCACGGGTGGCCGGGTGGAGGTGCGGCGGCACCGGCTCGGGCAGATCGGCCATCAGGTTGTACCAGTGCGTCGGGACGGTCGACGGCACGGCGAAGCCCAACGGCTCGAGGGAACGCGGGATGGCGGTCTCGCTCACGGGGGATCCTTCCTCGGTCATCGGTCGCAGCCTTGCGACCAAGGGCCAGCCTAACGTCAGGGGTCGCCGCCGGGCGAGCGTTGCCCGGCCGGGTCCGGTCGGCGGTCCGGCACCGTACGGACCGGACACCGTACGGACCGCCGGCGGCACGAGGCTGACCGGGACGGCGGTCGTGGAACACGCCGAAGGCCCCCGGTCGGATGACCGGGGGCCTTCGGGAGAGACTCAGTGACGCAGGGTCACTGGATCACGGTGATGTTGGCCGCCTGCATGCCCTTCGGGCCCTCGACGGTCTCGAACTCGACCCGGTCGCCCTCGTTGAGCGAACGGTAGCCGTTGGAGTTGATGGCGGAGAAGTGAGCGAAAACGTCGGGGGAGCCGTCCTCGGGCGCGATGAAGCCGAAGCCCTTCTCAGCGTTGAACCACTTGACGGTGCCGGTGTTCATGAAAATCTGTGTCCTTCAGATGGGAGGTTGTACTGGGCGCCATCGTAGCGCCCGATGGGTGATGCTGATGAGACGCCTTCCCAGAAAGACCGGTCCACCCTGGCTGGGTGTCCTGCTTGTCCAGATCCTGCGAACCGCAACAACTGTGATTCACAGTACAACCCAAGGGGGCCATTGACCTAATCCTGCCAGGAGCGCGCTGCCACTGGGACGGTTGCACGGCACCGTCCGGTGGCGCTGGCGGACGGCCGGGCCCTCGGAACCGGGTGCGGGCCGGCCGCTCAGAGCCGGGTGACGGTCACGCCGGTCGGGCGTCCCGCGGCGTACGGGATCACCGCATGGAACGGCCGTGGGTCGTCGTCGAACAGCAGCGGCAGGAAGTGTCGGTCCCCCTCCCACATGTCGAGGTCCATCAGGTCCTCCAGCGGGACCCAGCGCAGCTCGCCCTCGACGTTGCGCTGCGGCGGCTCCCCCTCGAAGGCGGTGACCAGGAAGACCAGCCCGAAGACGTGCCCGTCGGGGCCGGAGAACCCCGGCCAGTTCAGCGTGCCGCGCAGCGTCATCGCGGTCGGCACGATCCCGGCCTCCTCCGCCAGCTCACGGATGATCCCGGCGGCGGCGTCCTCGCTCTGCTCGAGCTTGCCGCCCAGACCGTTCCACTTGCCGTACTGCTCGTCGGTGTCGCGGGCGATCCGGTGGCACATCAGCACCTGCCCGTCGCGGACGACGTAGGCCAGGGTGGTGAGGACGGGGGCGTACGGCACCCGTCGAGCGTACGCCCGGGCCACCCCCGACTCCGGACTCGGTAGTACTTCTCCGTAGGATGACCCCGACGCACCCGCCGAGACGAGGAGACGACGTGGACCGGTCGCAGCCGGAGGGACCCGACGGGACGCCTCCGCCACCCCGCCTGGTCGGCGTGGGCGTGGGACCGGGCGATCCTGAACTGGTCACCGTCAAGGCCGTACGGGTCCTCACCGAGGCCGACGTCGTGCTGGTGCCGCGCACCGAGCGGTCCGCCGGCACCGTCGACACCACCGGAACCGCCGACACCGTCGGGGCCACCGGGGCCACCGGAACTGCAGGGACCAGCGGAGCCGCCGGCCGGGCGGACCGGATCGTCGCGGCCGCCTGCCCGGCGGCCACCGGCCGGATCGTCGCCGTGCCGTTCAGCATGCGTGAGCGCAGCGGTGTCGGCCCCGAGCGCCGGGCCGCCTGGGCCGCGTCGACCGAGGCCGCGGTGCGCGCCTTCCGGGACGGTGCCCGGACGGTGTGCTTCGCCACCGTCGGCGACCCCAGCGTCTACTCGACGTTCAGCTATCTGGCCGCCGAGGTGGCCCGCGAGGTGCCCGACCTGCAGATCGAGGTCGTGCCCGGGATCACCGCCATGCAGGCGCTGGCCGGCGTCACCCGGACACCGCTGGTGGAGGGGCGCGAGGTGCTGGCCCTGGTGCCGGTGACCGGCGGGCTCGAGGTGCTCGCCGAGGCCCTGGCGACGGCCGACACCGTGGTCGCCTACAAAGCGGGCCGGCGCCTGCCCGAGGTCCTCGACACCGTCGCGGCGACCCGCCCCGACCACGACGTGGTGATCGGCACCGACATCGGTCTGGCGGACCAACGGCTGTTCGACGGCAAGGACCCGGCGACCCGGGCGGCCGCCCCCTACTTCAGCACCGTGCTGGTCACCCCGGCACGCCCGACGACGGGAGGTCGACTGTGACCGAGCAGACCCTCGCTGAGCAGATGGTCGCCGAGGAGGGGACTGTCGCTGAACAGACAATGACCGAGCAGACCCTCGCTGAGCAGACGGTCGCCGAGAAGAGCCCCGGGGGGCGCGGACTGGTGATGTTCGTCGGCGCCGGCCCCGGCGCGGCGGACCTGATCACCGTCCGTGGCGCCCGGGTGGTGGCCGAGGCCGACATCGTGGTCTGGGCGTCCAGCCTGGTCCACCCCGACATCGTCGCCGGCGCCCGACCCGACGCGGAGCTGATCGACTCCGCCGCATTGCCGCTGGAAGCGCTCCGCCCGGTCTTCGAGCGGGCCCGCGACCAGGACCTGCTGGTGGCCCGGGTGCACACCGGCGACCCGTCGATCTACGGCGCGATGGGCGAACAACGGGCGCTGTGCCACGACATCGGCATCGCGTACGGGACGGTCCCCGGGGTGTCGGCGTTCTCCGCCGCGGCGGCCCGGGCCGATGTCGAGATCACCGTGCCCCAGGTGTCCCAGTCGCTGGTCCTCACCCGGCTGGAGGGCGGCCGGACCCCGATGCCGGACCGGGAGACCGTACGCTCCTTCGCCGCGCACGGCACGACGATGGCCCTCTACCTGTCCGCGGCCCGCAACAAGGTGCTGCAGGAGGAGCTGCTGGCCGGTGGCTACCCGCCCGACACACCGTGCATCATCGGCTTCCGGGTCACCTGGCCCGACGAGCTGATGCTGCGCTGTGAGCTGGCCGAGCTGTCCGCGACGATGCGCGAGCACAAGCTGTGGAAGCACACCGTCGTCCTCGTCGGCCCCGCCCTGCGGGAGGGCCCGAGCGGCACCCGCAGTCACCTCTACCACCCCGGGTTCCGGCACGCCCACCGCGCCGCTGATCCCGCGGCGGTCGCCTCCCTGATCGCAGGACCACCCGTCCCGACCGCAGGACTTCCCGCCACGAAGGAGGATCGCCGATGAGCCGCGACGTCGCCGCCGCCCGGATCGGGCAGGTGACCAACAGCCCGGCGACCCGTCGCCATGCCGACCGGATCGACACGATCCTGGGGCGGGAGACGCTGCGCTTCGACGGTCCGGCCACCACCGGGCTGCCGGCGGCGTGGGCCTCCTGCGACCTGATCGTCAGCCACCTGGCGCTGGGCGCCACGACACGGATCATCGCCCCGCTGCTGGCGGACAAGGCGGACGACCCGGGGGTCGTCGTGCTCGACGAGGCGGGCCGGTTCGCGGTGCCGCTGGTCGGCGGACACGCGGGCGCGGCGAATGCGCTGGCCCGGCTGCTGGCCGAGGGCCTCGACGCGACGCCGGTGCTCACCACAGCGACGGATGCCCTGGGCCTGCCCGCGCTGGACACCCTGGGCTGGCCCTGGTCGGGCGACCTGGCCAGGGTGACCCGGGCGATCCTCGACGGCCGGTCGGTCCGGCTCGGCCGCACCAGTCCCTGGCCGCTGCCCCCACTGCCGGCCAATGTCACCGAGGACTGCCCCGACCCGGCCGCGCAGGTCGTCGTCACCGATCTCACCCGGCTGCCCGGCGACGGCTCCGGGGAGGTCGACGACGGCTCCGGCACGCCCCGCGACGGCTCCGGGCTGCCCTGCGTGGTGGTGCACCCGCCCTCGCTGGTGGTCGGGATGGGCTGCAACCGCGGCACCGACGAGAGCCATCTGGCCGGGCTACTGGCCCGGACCCTGGACGAGGCCGGCCTGGCCCCCGAAAGCCTGGCCGCCCTGGCCAGCGCGGACGTCAAGGCGGACGAGCCCGGTCTGGTCGCCCTGGCGACGGGCCTGGGGCTGCCGCTGGTGACGTACGCCGCCGCGACCCTCGCCACCCAGCCGGTGCCGAGCCCGAGCACGGTGGTGGACGGCCATGTCGGCACGCCCAGCGTCGCCGAGGCCGCGGTGCTGGCCCACGGCGCCGACCTGGTGATCGGCAAACGCCGTACGCCGGAGGCGACCTGCGCGATCGGCCGGATCCCCCCGCGCGGCCAGCTCAGCGTGGTCGGCCTCGGGCCCGGCGCCCGCGACCTGATCACCCCCCGGGCGAAGCACGCCGTCACCTCGGCCGGGGTCGTGGTGGGCTACGCGCCGTACGTGGCGCAGATCCGTGACCTGGTCGCCCCCGGGGCGGAGGTGTTCAGCTCCGGCATGGGCACCGAGGAGGAGCGCACCGCGTACGCCATCGCCCGGGCCCGGGAGGGGCGCCGGGTGGCCCTGGTCTGCTCCGGCGACCCGGCCCTGTACGCGATGGCCAGCCCGGTGCTGGAGCAGGGCACCGACGGGATCGACGTGGAGATCGTCCCGGGAGTGACCGCCAGCCTCGCGGTCTCGGCCATCCTCGGTGCCCCGCTGGGCCACGACCACGTCACCCTGTCGCTGTCCGACCTGCACACCGACTGGCCGACCATCGAGCGTCGGCTGCGGGCGGCCGCCGAGGGCGACTTCGTCGTGGTGCTCTACAACCCGCGCAGCCGCACCCGGACCACCCAGCTCCCCCGCGCCCTGGCGATCCTCGGCGCGCACCGCCCGGCGGCCACCCCGGTGGCCGCGGTGCACGAGGCCTGCCGGCCCGACCAGCGGACGTACTTGGCGACCCTGGAGACCTTCGACCCGACCCGGGTGGACATGAACTCCCTGGTCGTCGTCGGCTCGTCGACCACCCGCTACACCACCAGCGGGGCCGGCCGCCGGGTGATGGTGACCCCCCGCGACTACACCTGGATGCCCGCATGACCACCCTCGACCAGGCCCGCCGGGCCGCCCGGCCCACCCGCCCCCCGCTCGTCATCGCCGCCCACGGCACCCGCGACCCCGAGGGCGCCCGGGCCGCCCTGGCCCTCGCCGACCTGGTCCGGCAGGTGCTGCCCGACGTCACGGTCAGCATCGGCTTCGTCGAACTCACCACCCCGGGCATCGCCGACGCGGTCGCCACCGCCGCCCGGGACACCCCGCAGGTCGTGGTGGTCCCGCTGATGCTCGGCAACGGCGGCCACGTCCGCCGCGACATCCCCGAGGCGCTCGAGGCCGGCCGCGCCCGGGTGCCGGGCAGCCGGGTGGCGTACGCCCCGCATCTCGGCCCGGACCCGGCGCTGCGTGCCCTGACCCTGGACCGGATCCGGGCGGTGCTGGGCGACTGGGCCGAGCCGGCGACCACGGTCGTGCTGGTCGGTCGGGGCTGCAGCATCGCCGGGACGAACGCCGAGCACGTCGCGCTGGCCCGGCTGCTCGAGGAGGAGGGCGCGTTCGCCCAGGTGCTGCCGGCCTTCCTCCAGGTCACCGGCCCGGATCTGCCGGCGGCGCTCGACCGGGCCGTCCGGCTCGGCGCCGAGCGGATCGTGGTGGCGCCGAACTTCCTCTTCCCCGGCTCGATGCGGACCTGGACCGGCGACCAGGTGGCCGCCTGGCGCGATGCCCGCCCCGCTGCTCCCCCGGTGCGCGTCGCCGAGGTGATCGGTCCCTGCGCCGGGCTCGCCGCGGTGGTCGCCGACCGCTACCGGGCCGGCGCGCGCCGGCTCGACGACGGCGGCGCGACACCGGTGTACCTCAGCGGTCTGGTGCTGCGCGGCCGCGATGTGCTGGTCGTCGGCGGCGGCCGGGTCGCCGAGCGGCGGATCCTCGCTCTGCTGGACGCCGGCGCCCGGGTCCGGGTCGTCTCGCCGATCCTCACCCCGGTGCTGTCCGCGCTGGAGCTCGCCGGCCGGTTCAGCTGGTCCGCCCGCGCGTACGCGGACGGCGATGTGGCCGACGCCTGGTACGTGCTGGCCGTCACCGACGACCCGGCGGTGAACACCCGGGTGGCGGCCGAGGCGGAGACCCGGCACACCTTCTGCGTCCGCAGCGACCACGCCGCCGGCGGGAGCGCCTGGACGCCGGCGACCGGCCGCAGCGCCGGCATGCTGATCGGCGTGGTGGGTCACCGCGAGCCGCGGCGGACGGCCGCGGTGCGGGATGCGCTGCTCGAGGCCGCCCGGACGCTGGCCGAGGACGACTAGCCTCCCAGCGACGTGCACCGCCCGACCACGGCGCCGGCCCGGTCGACGCACACCACGTCGACGCGGACCGGGGCCCCGTCGAGCACCCGCAGCGCTTCGGTCCGGGCGGCCCGGGCGACGGCATCCCCCAGCGGCACCCCGGCCGCCGTGGCGATCGCCAGCGCCTCCAGCCCGGTGCTGCTGCCGGCCACCGCGGCGCCGACGCCCGCGTCGGCCCCCGCCTCGAGGGCGAGCCGGCCGAGCAGGGCGGGGTCGAGCCGGGACCGGCCGGAGTGCAGGTCGAGGTGCCCGTCGGCGAGCTTGGCGAACTTGGCGAATCCGCCGCACAGCGTCAGCCGTTGCACCGGGTGGCGGCGCAGATGCTTGAGCACCGCCCCGGCGAAGTCGCCCATGTCGAGCAGTGCCTCGGCGGGCAGGCCGTAGAGGTCGCGGACGGTCCGCTCCGAGGTGGACCCGGTGGTGGCGGCGACGTGCTGCAGCCCCCGGGCGCGCGCCACGTCGATGCCGAGCCGGACGCTGTCGATCCAGGCTGAGCACGAGTACGGCACCACCACCCCGGTGGTGCCCAGCACCGACAGGCCACCGACGATGCCGAGCCGCCCGTTCAGGGTGTGGGTGGCGATCCGGTGACCGTCGACGATGCCGACGGTCACCTCGACGTCGGGCGGACGTCCCGCCGCGGCGAGGTTGTCCCGGATCATCCGGCGCGGGCCGGGATTGATCGCCGGCTCCCCCACGGTCAGCGGCAGGCCGGGCCGGGTCACCGTGCCGACCCCGTCGCCGGCCCGGAAGACCACTCCCGCCCCGACCGGCAGCGGGCGGACGGTCACCTCGACCACCGCGCCGTGGGTGACGTCGGGGTCGTCGCCGGCATCCTTCGTCACGGCCGCGGTCGCGGCGACCGGCCGGCCCGCCGCGTCCCGCTCCAGCCGGTGCCGGGTCAGCGCGAAGCCGGGCGTCCGGCCCTGCGGCAACCGGACGACGACCGGGTCGGGGAACTCCCCGGTGCGCAGCGCCGCGTACGCCGCCGTCGCGGCCGCGGTGGCGCAGGCCCCGGTGGTCCAGCCCGGCCGCAGCCCGGACGTCGCCAGCTGGCCGCGTCGGCCCCCGGTCATCGCCGGCCGATCAGGTCCGGCCATCGGCTCGCCCCTGCTGCCGGGTCGACCGCTACCATCAGCTCGGCCCCTGCCGTCAGCTCGACCACGGCCGTCAGATCGACATGGCGTTCACCGCGGCGGCGGCGACCGCGCTGCCACCACGACGGCCGAGCAGGGTGAGGTACTCCAGGCCCCAGGGGTTGTCGGCCAGCGCCTCCTTGGAACGGTCGGCCCCGACGAACCCGACCGGGATCCCGATGATCGCCGCCGGGCGCGGCCCACCGGCGCCGATGCTCTCCAGCAGCTGGAACAGAGCAGTGGGGGCGTTGCCGATCACCACGACCGACCCCGCCAGCCGGTCGGCCCACAGCTCGACGGCCGCGGCCGCCTTGGTGGTGCCGAGCCGGCGGGCCAGCTCGGGCAGCCCGGGGTCGGCCAGCCGGCAGACCACCTCGTTGTCGGCCGGCAGCTTCGAGCGGATCACCCCGTGGGCGACCATGGTCGAGTCGCACAGGATCGGCGCGCCCGCCGCCAGCGCCGCCCGGCAGGCCGTCACCACCCCGGGCGACCAACGCAGGTCATCGACGATGTCGGGCTGCGCGCTGGCATGGACCATCCGCAGCGCCACGTGGGCGACGTCCTCGGGCAGGTGCTCGAGCCTGGTCTCGCGACGGATCATCGCGAAGGACTCGGCATAGATCGCCGCGCCGTCGCGCAGATACTCGTACGGGGGAAGCTGAGGCGTCGTCCGGTCCACGGCCCCACTATAACGACACAGCGTAGTAGCCAGGCCCGTCGGGGCACGGAAAAGCCCCTCGGCCGGACGACCGAGGGGCTCACTCAGCGCGCCCGGAGGGATTCGAACCCCCAACCTTCTGATCCGTAGTCAGATGCTCTATCCGTTAAGCTACGGGCGCTTGCCACCGCCGCAAGTGCTCCCTGCGACGAGTAAGAACTCTAGACCTTTGCGGCCGAGATACCAAATCAACTCTCCGGCGGCCATTCATCACAGGACCAGTCGCCCACTGGTAAGCACCACCAGCACCGGAGAATGGCACACCGATCCCCCGCCCGACCCGCATCATCACAAGGATCGACACACCTTGTGATCTGTTTCACGCAACGATTTCACCCTCAACACTTGTCATACCAGTTGGGTCAGTGGCCTAGAATCTGTCCAATCCCCCGAGGCATCCGTCCTAGTCCCAGCCGGTTCCAACTCAACGAGGAGCACACCGTGTCCGTTGACACCACCCAGGCACCCACGACCCACAAGGCTCTTCTGGAGTGGGTCTCCGAGATCGCAGCACTCACCGAACCCGATTCCATCTATTGGTGTGACGGGTCCCAGGAGGAGTACGACCGACTCGGCGCCGAGCTCGTCGCCGCCGGCACGGCCATCCGCCTGGCGGACGACAAGAAGAAGGACTCCTACTACTTCGCCTCCGACCCCGACGACGTGGCCCGGGTCGAGGACCGTACGTTCATCTGCTCGGAGAAGGAGGTCGACGCCGGCCCGACGAACAACTGGCGCGACCCGGCCGAGATGAAGGCCACCCTGACCGAGCTCTACCGCGGCTCGATGCACGGCCGGACGATGTACGTCATCCCGTTCTGCATGGGCCCGATCGACGCCGAGGACCCGAAGTTCGGCGTGGAGATCTCCGACTCCGCCTACGTGGCGATGTCGATGCGGATCATGACCCGGATGGGGTCGGCCCCGCTCAAGGCGATGACCGCCGGCGGCGACAAGGCGTTCGTCCCCTGCCTGCACTCGGTGGGCTACCCGCTGGACGAGGGCGTCGAGGACGTCGCCTGGCCGTGCAACACGCAGAAGTACATCGTGCACTTCCCCGAGGAGCGCGCGATCTGGTCGTACGGCTCCGGCTACGGCGGCAACGCCCTGCTCGGCAAGAAGTGCTACTCGCTGCGGATCGCCTCGGTGATGGCCCGCGACGAGGGCTGGCTGGCCGAGCACATGCTGATCCTCAAGCTCACCTCGCCGGCCGGCAAGGTCTACCACATCGCCGGCGCCTTCCCGTCGGCCTGCGGCAAGACCAACCTGGCGATGATCGAGCCGAGCCTGCCCGGCTGGAAGGCCGAGACCCTCGGTGACGACATCAACTGGATGCGCTTCGACGAGGAGGGCTACCTGCGCGGTGTCAACCCGGAGAACGGCTTCTTCGGCGTCGCCCCGGGCACCGGTGAGTCCTCCAACCCGAACGCGATGAAGACGATCAACCTCGGCAACTCGATCTTCACCAACGTCGCCCGCACCCTTGACGGCGATGTCTGGTGGGAGGGGATGACCGACGAGAAGCCGGCCGAGCTGATCGACTGGCGGGGCAACCCGTGGACCCCGGCCGCCGGCACGAAGGCTGCCCACCCGAACAGCCGCTTCACCACCCCGATGGCCCAGGCGCCCACGCTGAGCCCCGAGTGGAACGACCCCAAGGGTGTCCGGATCGACGCCATCCTCTTCGGCGGGCGTCGCGCCACCACCGTCCCGCTGGTCACCGAGACCCCCGACTGGGCGCACGGCGTCTTCATGGGTGCCACCTGCTCCTCGGAGACCACCGCCGCCGCCACCGGCGCGGTCGGTGTCGTCCGCCGCGACCCGATGGCGATGCTGCCCTTCATCGGCTACAACGCCGGTGACTACATCCAGCACTGGCTCGACATGCCGACCCTGCACGAGACCGCGCACCTGCCGCGGGTGTTCTACGTGAACTGGTTCCGCAAGTCGGCCGACGGCAAGTTCCTCTGGCCGGGCTTCGGTGACAACAGCCGCGTGCTGGCCTGGATCGTCGGCCGCCTCGAGGGCACCGCCGACGCCGTCCAGACCCCGATCGGCTTCGTCCCGACCCTCGACGCGATCGACCGCACCGGCCTCGAGGACGAGGTCGACGACGCGACCATGGCCGAGGTGCTCAAGGTCGACGTCGAGGAGTGGAAGAAGGAGATCCCGCTGATCGAGGAGTGGTTCACCAAGCTCGGTGACCGCTTCCCGCAGCAGCTGTGGGGCGACCTGGAGCAGCTGAAGGCCGCCCTGGACGCCTGACGGACCGCTCGCCCGCTGACCCGTTGGGGGCAGGTCAGTGGGCGAGCGCCACCGCCGGTCTGCTCGATCCTCTCGGGCAGGCCGGCGAAGACGTTTGTGCTCGGCCCGGCGAGCACCTTCGCGGCGCCGACCGCGTCGGGGTCGCCTGACCACGACCCGAGGAGCCCCCATGACCAGCCCGATCCTGTACTTCGTCGACGATCTCGCCGAAGGCGTCTCCACCGGCCTCGCCGAAGGCGTCCTGGCCAATACCGCCGAAGGCGTCCCGGTCAACACCGCCGAAGGCGTCCCGGCCCCTGCGGTGCCGTACCACCGGGTGGACCCGGGCGCCCCGCAGATCACTGTGACGGATCTGTCGGTGACCCGCGGCGACGGCATCTTCGAGACCGCCGGGGTGCTCCACCGCGACGTCCAGGCCCTCGAGGCGCACCTGCGCCGGTTCGCCGCATCGGCGCGGATCCTCGACCTGCCCGCCCCGCGGCTCGAGGTCTGGCGGGAGGCCATCCTAGCGGCGGTCCGGGCGTACGACTCCGACGAGCCGGGCTACGTGAAGTTCATCATGACCCGCGGCATCGAGGGCACCGGGGTGCCCGTCGGCTGGGCGTACGTCGCCACCGCCGAGGACTTCAGCGCCGAGCGCGGTGTCGGCATCCGGGTGGTCACCCTCGACCGGGGCTATCGCCACGATGTCGCGAAGACCTCCCCGTGGCTGCTGCAGGGCGCCAAGACCCTGTCGTACGCGGTGAACAAGGCGGTGCTGCGGGAGGCGGCCCGGCGCGGCGCCGACGACGTGCTCTTCGTCAGCAGCGACGGCTTCGCCCTGGAGGGCCCCACCTCGACGCTGCTGGCCCGGTACGGCGACACGTACGCCACCCCGTCGACCGACCAGGGCATCCTCGCCGGCACCACCCAGGCCAGCGTCTTCGACTGGCTGGAGGAGCAGGGGTGTGCCACCGAGTACCGGCAGATCACCGCCGCGGAATTGCCCCGGGCCGACGCGCTGTGGCTGCTGTCGAGCTCCCGCCTCGCGGCTCCCGTACAGGAGCTCGACAGCATGCCGGTAGTGGTCGACACCGAGATGACCGCCCGGATCAACGCGGCCCTCGAGGCCCGGGTGTCCTGACCCAGGGCCGGTCTCCCACGCTCCGGTGTCCCGCCGTCAGGCCCCGGTGTCCCGCCGTCAGGCCCCGGTGTCCATCGTGGACAGGTCGCCGACGTCCTCGCCCAGCGCCTGGGCCTTCAGCACCCGGCGCAGGATCTTCCCGGAGCGGGTCTTCGGCAGCGAGTCGACGAAGTCGATCACGTCGGGCTTGGCGATCGGGCTGAGGTGCTGGGCGACGTGGCGGCGGATGTCCTCGGCGAGCTCCGGGGAGCCCTTCAGGCCGGCGCGCAGGATCGCGAACGCGTGGATCGCCTGGCCCTTGACCTCGTGCGGCAGGCCGATCGCGGCGGACTCGATCACGTCGGGGTGGGAGTTCATCGCGGCCTCCACCTCGGCGGTGCCGATCCGGTGGCCGGACACCTTGATCACATCATCGGTACGTCCGACGATCCACACGTAGCCGTCGTCGTCGATCCGGGCCGAGTCGCCGGTGAGGTACGCGCCGGGGTACTTCGACCAGTAGGTGTCGAGGTAGCGCTTCTCGTCCTTGTAGAGGGTCCGGAGCATGGCCGGCCACGGGTGCTTCAGCACCAGCATGCCCTCGGTGCCGGTCGGCACCTCGTTGCCGTCGTCGTCGAGGACGGCGACCTCCTGGCCGAAGAACGGCTTGCCCGCCGAGCCGGGCTTCAGCGGCATGGCCGGGGTCGGGGTGATCTGGAACATGCCGGTCTCGGTCTGCCACCAGGTGTCCATGATCGGGCACTGACCCTTGCCGATGACGGAGTGGAACCAGTGCCACGCCTCGGGGTTGATCGGCTCGCCGACCGAGCCGAGCAGCCGCAGCGAGGAGAGGTCGTGGCGGTTGGGCCAGGCGTCACCGAAGCGCATCAGCGAGCGGATCGCGGTCGGGGCGGTGTAGAAGATCGAGATGCCGTAGTACTCGATCAGCTGCCACCAGCGGTTCGGGTACGGGTAGGTCGGCCCGCCCTCGAACATGAACGAGGTGGCGCCGTTCAGCAGCGGCCCGTACAGACCGTACGTGTGGCCGGTGACCCAGCCCGGGTCGGCGGTGCACCAGTAGCGGTCCTCGTCGCGGACGTCGAAGACGTACTTCGTGGTGGCGTACGCGCCGACCTGGTAGCCACCGTGGGTGTGCACGATCGCCTTGGGCTGGCCGGTGGAGCCGGAGGTGTAGAGCAGGAACAGCGGGTCCTCGGCGTCCATCGCGGTGGTCTCGCACCGGCCGTTGGCGATCGGCAGCGAGGTGAGGTCGTGGTACCAGTGGTCGCGCAGCGGGTCCATCACCACGTCGCTGCCGGTCCGCTTCACCACGATGACGTTCTCGACCGTCGGGGAGAACCGGATCGCCTCGTCGACGATCGACTTCATCGGGAAGACCGACCCGTTCACCAGCGAGCCGTCGGCGGTGATCAGCAGCTTGGACTCGGAGTTGTCGATCCGCTCGCGCAGCGCGTCGGCGGAGTAGCCGCCGAAGACCACCGAGTGCACCGCGCCGATCTTGGCGCAGGCGAGCATCGCGAACCAGATCTCCGGGATCCGCGGCAGGTAGATGGTGACGATGTCCCCCTTGACCACGCCCATCGCCTTGAGCACGTTGGCCATCCGGTTGACCTGGCGGTTGAGAGCGTGGAAGGAGAAGGTGCGCGGCTCGTTGCCGTCCTCCGGCACCCAGATCAGCGCCAGCTTGTTCTTCCGCGGCCCCTCCAGGTGGCGGTCGATGGCGTTCAGCACGATGTTGGTGCGCCCGCCGGTGAACCAGCGGTAGAACGGGGCGTCGCTGTCATCCAGGACGTTCTGCCAGGGCTCGAACCACTCCAGTTCGGCGGCCTCACCGGCCCAGAACCCCGTCGGGTCCTGCCGGGCCTGATCGGCCAGCCGCTCGGGATCGGTCACGGTCGTGTGCTCCAGCACACGCCCGCTGGGATGGATGGCGTCGCTCTCACCGAGGCCCATGGAAACTCACTTTCTGGTCCGGGGGCGCCCGTGCATTCGTTCCACACGGCGGATCACACACCCTTGTGCGCCCGAGTCGTCGGGAACTTTAGTCACGGCCGGGGCCATTGGACAGACCAACGAACCAGTGGGCAGCACGCCGATGTGACGAGAATCTCGCCGATCGTGAAGGGTCCGATAAGGCGAGCGAAACAGCCCCTCGGGTCGATGACCCGAGGGGCTGGGGTGGCGGAGGCGGCGGGATTTGAACCCGCGATGGGATGTAAGTCCCAAACCCGCTTAGCAGGCGGGCGCCATAGACCGGACTAGGCGACGCCTCCGAGCACAGGGACCGTACGGCCCCGAGTACCGAGGGATCATGCTACAGATTCCGCCCCGGGCGGTCCAACCGGCATGCCGTGGTGCACAGCCCCGTCCGGACGGGGCGTTACATTGGGAGAGACCAATTCTTCACTGCTCGGAGAGCCCATGGACCCTCAGCCCGACCGGCCGCGCGCCGACTCGTTCGCCGGTGCCGCCGGATGGACGGTCCTGACGACCGTCGTGCCGGGTGTCGGACTCATCCGAGCGGGTCATCGGGCCCTCGGCACCGTCGTGCTGTCCCTGGTCGTCGCCGCCCTCGTCACCCTCGGCGTGCTGGTTGCCGTCCGGCGCGAGTGGGCACTGGCATTGGTGGTCAATCCCGTCTTCCTGCGCGGGGCCGGGATCGGCCTGGCGGCGCTGGGGCTGCTCTGGGTCGGCACCGTGGTCCTGGTGCACCTGCGGCTCCGGCCCGCCCCGGTGCGCACCTGGCAGCGCTGGGCCGGCTTCCTGATGGTCACCGTGCTCACTTTCGCCGTCGCCGCCCCCTCGGCGGTCGGCGCTCGCTACGCCTGGTCGCAGGCCGACCTGGTGAAGGCGGTGTTCGGCGGCAACACCGCCCAGGCGGCCGGCACCGTGCCGCAGGTGTGGAAGCAGAAGGGACGCCTCAACGTCCTGCTGCTCGGCGGCGACTCCGGACCGGACCGGACCGGCATGCGCACCGACACCGTGATGGTCGCCTCGATCGACACCACCACCGGCGACACCGTGCTGTTCGGTCTGCCGCGCAACACCGCCCGGATGCCGTTCCCCGCGGGGCCGCTGCACAAGGCGTACCCGAACGGCTGGTACGACGGGGTGAACGCCGACAATCCGCTGTACTTCCTCAACTCGCTCTATGAGTTCGTGCCCGAGCAGCATCCTGAACTGTTCCCGGACACGGTGCACGCCGGCGGTGACGCGATGAAGGCGTCGGTGGGTGAGGCGCTCGGCCTCAACATCGACTACTACGCCGTCGTCGACCTGGCCGGCTTCGAGCGGCTGATCGACGCCATGGGCGGGGTGACGGTGAACATCAACACCTACATCCCGATGGGCGGCAGCACCGACGCGCACATCCTGCCGAAGCAGTGGCTGTCCCCCGGCGCCGACCAGCACCTCGACGGCAACCAGGCGCTCTGGTACGCCCGCGGCCGCTTCGGCTCCGACGACTTCCAGCGGATGGCCCGGCAGCGCTGCGTGATCAGCGCCCTGGCCGACCAGGCGAACGTTCCGAACCTGCTGAGCCGCTACGAGGCGATCGCCCGCGAGTTCCAGGGCGTCGTACAGACCGACATCCCGCAGGAGGACCTGCCGTCGGTGCTCAATCTCGCCCTGCTGATGCGGACGGCGAACATCCGCTCCATCGCCTTCACCAACGGTGTCGCCGGGTTCCGCTCGGCCCGCCCGGACTTCGCGTTGATGCGGACCCAGGCGCAGGAGGCGATCAAGGAGTCCTACACCAAGGCGTCGCCCTCGGCCACGCCCTCCGCGGCGCCGCAGACCAGCACCACGCCGACACCGACACCGACACCGACCTCCACGAAGCGGACCACCAGCAGGGCCACCCCCACCCCGACGCCGAGCGCGACACCCAGCGAGACCAGCGTCAACGTCCGCTCGGTCTGCGCGTACGACCCGGTGGCCGCCCAGGAGGCGATCGCCAACCCGCCGTACTGGGTGAAGTAGCCGCGCGCAGCCGGACGTGCCGGCGTACGCCGTCAACCGACGTACGACGCCGGCCGGGTCCGCCGGCTCCTCAGGAGGATCCCCTGCCGGCCCCCAACGACCCCGGGCGTATCCCCCGAACCGGCCTGCGGAGCGGTCCGTACGGGCCGGGCGGCGGGCAGAGTGGCGGCCATGACCACGATCACCGCGCCACCACGCGCCGCCGTCCGGACCGCCGACCTGACCCGCATCTACGGATCGGGTGACACCGCCGTACGGGCCCTGGACGGGGTCAGCGTGGAGTTCCCCACCGGGAGGTTCACCGCGATCATGGGACCGTCCGGCTCCGGCAAGTCCACGCTGATGCACTGCGCGGCCGGGCTCGACACGGTCACCTCCGGGCACGCCTGGATCGGCGGCACCGACATCACCACGCTCAACGACCACGACCTGACGGTGCTGCGCCGCGACCGGGTGGGGTTCGTCTTCCAGGCGTTCAATCTGCTGCCCACCCTCGACGCCCGGGCGAACATCCTGTTGCCGCTGCGACTGGCCCGGCGCCGCCCGGACCGGGCCTGGTTCGACCGGCTGGTGGAGGTGCTCGGGCTGGCCGACCGGCTCGACCACCGCCCCGCCGAGCTCTCCGGCGGCCAGCAGCAGCGGGTCGCGGTGGCCCGGGCCCTGGTCACCCGGCCCGAGGTGGTCTTCGCCGACGAGCCGACCGGGGCGCTGGACTCGGTGGCGGGCACCGACCTGCTGGGCTTCCTGCGCCGCAGCGTGGACGAGTTCGGCCAGACGATCGTGATGGTCACCCACGACACGCACGCCGCCTCGTACGCCGACCGGATCGTCCGGCTGGCCGACGGCCGGATCGTCGCCGACGAGGAGTGCTGAGGATGCTGCGCGAACCACGTCGGCTGGTGGCGGCCTTCGCCACCGTCGTTCTCGGCATCACCTTCGTCGCGCTGAGCCTGCTGCTCGGTGACGGGCTGCGGGCGACCATGCGGGACCGGGCCGCCGCGAGCGTCGGCACCGCCGCCACGGTGCTCACCGTGCCCGGCTCGGACAGCAAGGCGACCGGCCTGTCGCCCACCGGGCTGGACGAGATCCGCCGGCTGCCCGGGGTGAGCGGGGTGCGCGCGTCCGCCCGGGCGACCGCCTTCCAGCAGGTCGAGGGCCGCGAGGCGATCCTGGTCGTCTCCACCCTGCCGCAGCCCGGGCAGTACCGGCTGGAGACCGGCGCGCTGCCGACCCGGACCGGCGAGATCGCGGTGGACGCCGCCACCGCCCGGGTCCGGCACCTGAGCGTCGGTCAGGACATCGTGGTCACCCCGTTCACCGACGCCGGCCCGACCGCCCTGCGGGTGGTCGGCATCGTCGAGGTCCCGAAGGATCAGCTGGGCGGGGCGCCGGTCGCCTTCGCGATCCCCGAGCAGGTCTTCGCCGTCAGCACCACGCCCGGCTACGACGAGGTCTTCGTCGACAGCGGGTCGGATCCGGCCGCTGTCCGCGACGCCGTCGCCGCCCTGCCGGCGGTGCGCGACGCCCGGCTCACGGTGCGCACCGGCGAGGCGGAGATCACCCAGCGGATCGAGGACTACACCCACGGGCTCGCCACGCTGCAGGGCCTGGTCCTCGGCTTCGCGGTCATCGCCCTGGTGGCCGCCGCACTGGTGATCACCAACACCTTCAGCATCGTGGTGGCCCAGCGGACCCGGGCCCTGGCCCTGCTGCGCTGCGTCGGGGCGACCCGGCGCCAGGTGCTGCGCGACGTCCTCGGCGAGGCGCTGCTGGTCGGCGGCCTGGGCTCGCTCGGCGGTCTCGCCCTCGGTGGCGGCCTCGCCGCGCTGGCCGTACGGCTGTCCCGGGGCACCGTGATGGAGCTGGTCCCCTTCGCCCCGTCGTGGTGGAGCCTGGTGGTGCCGCTGGCGGCCGGGATCGTCCTCACCGTGGCCTGCGCCCTGGCGCCCGCCCGCGCCGCGACCCGGGTGGCGCCGATGGCCGCGCTGCGACCGCTGGAGCCGGCCGTCCTGACGTCGCGCGGCGGGCTGGTCCGGGCGATCCTCGGCACGGTCGCGGTGATCGGCGGTGCCGGCCTGCTGGTGTACGGGGCGGTGGCCCACGACCTGGTGCCCGGGATGGCCGGCGGGGCGATCTCCCTGGTCGGTGTGCTGATGCTGGGCCGGTGGCTGGTGCCAGCCTGTGCCTCCGGCCTGTCCCGGCTGGCCGGCCGGGCCGGTGGGCTGACCGGCGAGTTGGCCGCCGAGAACGCCCGGCGCAACCCGCTGCGGGCTGCCGCCACCGCCTCCGCCCTGGTGATCGGCACCGCCCTGGTCAGCCTGATGCTGGTCGGCGCCGCCTCCGGCAACCGGACGGCGACGGCCGAACTGGACCGGTTCTTCCCGGTCGATGCGATCGCCCAGCCGGCGGGTGCCCTGTCCACCGCCACGTACGACCGGATGGCCCACGCCACCGGGGTCAGCGCCGCCGCCCGGGTGCCGTCGGCCGAGGTGACGGCGACCGGCACCGGCAAGGACCGGTCGCTCGACGTCGTGGCGCTGTCCCCGGACGCCCAGCGGGTGTTGCGCGACGACCGGGTGGTCGCCGGGCTGCGCGACGACACCATCGTCGCCTCGCCGGACTCCGGCCTGGCCGACGGTCAGCGGGTCACCCTGCGCGGCCCCGGTGGGGAGGCGACGGTGACCGCGGTGGTCGGCGAGGACCGACTGCAGGCGGTGGTCACCCCGGCCACCCTGCACCGGATCGCGCCGGACGCCGCCGAGCCGGTCTGGCTGCGGTTCGCCCCGGGCGCCGACCCGGCCCAGGCGGTCGAGGACGTCAGCCGGGCGGCCGGCGCCGAGGCCCAGGTGACGGGGGCCGCCGCGCAACGGGAGCAGGTCACCGGCATGGTGGACACCCTGCTGGCCGTGGTGATCGGCCTGCTGGCGGTGGCCGTCGTGATCGCCGTGATCGGCATCGGCAACACCCTCAGCCTGTCGGTGCTGGAGCGGACCCGGGAGACCGGGCTGCTGCGCGCGCTGGGGCTGACCCGCGGCCAGCTGCGCGGCATGCTCGGCCGCGAGGCGGTGGTGCTGGCCGGGATCGGCACCGTGCTCGGCATGGGGCTGGGGATCGGCTACGGCATCGCCGGGGCGTACGCCCTGCTCGGTGACATCTCCACGGTGCTGATCGTCGTCCCGTGGGGCCGCCTGGCCGCGGTCGGTGTGGTCGCCGTCGCTGCCGGCTGGTTGGCGTCGGTGGTGCCCGGGGCGACCGCGGCCCGGGTCAGCCCGGCGCAGGCCCTGGCCGAGGAGTGACCCGCGGAGTCGGGCTCAGTCGAGCCGACCGTACGCCACCCGCATCCGCTCGGTGATCTCACCGGCCAGCCGGTCGAGCTCCGCACCCCGGGCCGGGTCCAGCAACGGGACCCGGTCGGGGTGCGCCTCGTCCTCACGGGGGTAGAGGCGCAGCTGGTCGTCGGTCACGGTGGCGCGGCTGACGTCGGTCCACCGGCGCTCGCTGGACCGGCCCAGGGCGAACAGCCGGTAGCCGTCGTCGTCGAGGGTGATCCGGACCCGGCCACGGAAGGCGACGATCAGCGCCAGGGTGAGCTGCACGGCACCGAGCAGCACCAGCACGCTCGCGATGACGGTCACCACGGCGTGCCAGTGCAGGCCGGTGGCCGCCATCAGCGCCACCCCACCCACGATCAGCAGGCCGGCGGCGATGCCGAAGGCCCGGGTGGGCAGGGCTGCATCCAGGCGGTAGGTGTTCACGCGGCGAGAGTGGGATTCGAACCCACGGAACGGTCACCCGCTCGGCCGCTTTCAAGGCGGCTGCACTAGTCCACTATGCGATCTCGCCAATGAGGATCAGGGTCGATCCTAGCGAAGCCCGTGTGCAAGGCTTGCACCATGCTCATGCACGCGATTCTGGCCCCCGAACCGGGCGGCCCCGAGGCCCTGCGGATCACCGAGGTGGAGCGGCCGGCGCCCGGCCCCGGTGAGGTGCTGGTCCGGGTGGTCGCCGCCGGGGTGAACCGGGCCGACATCCTGCAGCGCGAGGGTCACTACCCGCCGCCGCCGGGACACCCCGACATCATCGGGCTGGAGGTCTCCGGAGTGGTGGCCGAGCTCGGTGAGGGTGTCACCGGCTGGCGCCCCGGGCAGGAGTGCCTGGTGCTGCTGGCCGCCGGCGGCTACGCGGAGTACGTGGTCGCCCCGGCCGGCCAGCTGGTCCCCCCGCCGCCGGGGGTCGACCTGGTCGAGGCCGCCGGTCTGCTCGAGGTCGCCGCGACCGTGGTGTCCAACATGGACCTGGCCCGGCTGTCCGCCGGTGACGTCCTGCTGGTGCACGGCGGAGCGGGCGGTGTCGGGTCCTTCGCCATCCAGTACGGCAAGGCGCTGGGCTGCACCGTGCTGACCACCGCCGGCTCGGCGGAGAACCTGGACTACTGCCGCGCCCTCGGCGCCGACCACGCGATCGACTACCACGGCGACTGGGTGGCCACCGTCATGGAGGTGACCGACCGCCACGGCGCAGACGTGATCCTGGACATCATGGGCGCCCAGTACCTGCCGCTGAACGTACGGGCCCTGGCGGTCGGCGGGCGCCAGGTGACGATCGGCCTGCAGGGCGGCCGCAAGGGTGAGCTCGACCTGGGCGCGCTGCTGCGCAAGCGGGCCAGCATCCACGCCACCTCGCTGCGCTTCCGGCCGGTGGCGGAGAAGGCGGCGATCTGCGAGCGGGTGACCCGATCGGTGTGGCCGATGCTCGCCGAGGGCCTGATCCAGCCGCTGCACACCCAGCGGGTGCCGTTCAACGAGGTCCGCCGGGCGCATGAGCTGATGGCCGCCCCGGGCCATCGGGGCAAGATCGTGCTCGTCGTCGACGAGGCCAGCGGCGCCGGATCCACTCGACGCACCGAGTAACCCCCAGCGGTCTGAATCCGAGAGGGCCCGAGGACGTCTACGATCCTCCGGGCCCTCTCGATGTGTTGCGGCGCCAATTCCGGTGGTATTGCCTATGTGAACGGGAGGGGGCTGTGTCAAGTCGTGGAAGCAACGGCAGCGTCGCCGAGTAGGCGTTCGAAGGCTTCTCGGGGGGTGAGGAATCCCAGGGCTTGTCGTGGTCTTCCAGGAGTTGCGGACACGTTCGCGCCACACCGCACTGCGGTCCGGGCCAATCAACTCCCCGATCTCGCGATCACTCAGCCCCTGCTTGGTCCCGGCCGCGATCTGGGCCCGATCCTCAAACGTCAACGCCCGCCGCTGCAGCGCCACCGGCAACCCCCTCCTGTTGCTTCGACGCTATGACACCACCCCCACTCGAAGTCATTGAATGACCAGGCCACAACGATCCGAATCATTGAAGGCCTTCGGAGTTCCCCGGGAGTGATCGACACAGCGTCCGCCCGTTGGGTGCTACGAGCCCACATGACCCCCGAGTACGTCACCATGAGGTGACCCATCTGATCCGAGTTGGTTCATCTGGACGGGTTTCCGGGCGCCACTGCGCTGGGCGTCCAGTCGCGTGGGCAGACGCCCGTAACCGGGCCGGCGTGCCCGGCGGTCCGTCCGCCTCTGCCCGGCTTCCGGGCGGTCGGCGAGCCCGGGAGCCACGATGCCTCCTAGACTCGACGCATGAGCCCAGCTGGGACTACCGACAAGAGGATGGTGCACCAGTGAGCGAGCAGCCCCAGGACGAGGCAGCCGAGGAGAAGGCCAAGAAGCAGCAGGTCCTGGCCGGCAGTACCGACGACGGCCGGGTGTACGTGGTCGGGCCCGAGCAGATGGCGGTGGCCGGCGGTCACGACCAGGCACAGGGCAGCTCGGTGACCGACGAGGTCGAGCAGCCGGCCAAGGTGATGCGGATCGCCACGATGATCCAGCGTCTGCTCGACGAGGAGCGGGCCTCCCCGCTCGACGAGCCGAGCCGGCAGCGCCTGGCCGAGCTGCACGCCACCTCGGTGACCGAGCTGGCGGACGGTCTCAGCCCCGACCTGGCCGCGGAGCTGGAACGCCTGGCCCGACCGTTCACGCCGGAGCACACGCCCTCCGACGACGAGCTGCGACTCGCCCAGGCCCAGCTGGTCGGCTGGCTGGAGGGCCTGTTCCAGGGCATCCAGACCGCGCTGGTGGCCCAGCAGATGGCCGCCCGGGCCCAGCTCGAGCGTGGCCGGCACGAGCTGCCCGGCCAGCAGAACCCGCTCGGCCAGCATCCGGCACCCGGCCAGGGCCCCGGTCAAGGCGGGATGTACCTGTAGTAACCCGGAATTTTCCTGCTCGACCCCGACCTTTCACCCGGTCAGGGAACCATCCCCCGGTGTGCGGACGTCCAACCGCATGGACAACACCACACTGATACGTCACACGAGTAGGGGATGACCGTGAGCGTTTCTGTCACCGAGGCCGGGTGCGCCGAGCACTCGGAGCTCTACCAGCACCCGCTGCTGGAGGATGATCCGGGCCGTTCGGCCACGGCCGAGCAGCGCCGGGAGCGGTCAGCGATGACCCGCCGGGCGAGCGCGATCTGCGCCGGCTGCCCCGAGATGACGCCGTGTCTCTACCGGGCGGTCGTCGAGCACGACGTGGCCGGTTTCGTGGCCGGCACCACCGAGCCCCAGCGCCGCCGGATGCGGACCCTGCTGGAGCTCTCGGTCGGGCCGGACGACATCGACTCACTCACCGGGGTGTCCGCCTCACCGCATCAGGTCAACCACGCCGAGATCGTCCGGCTGCGCGCCCAGAACCCGCACATGTCGCTGGACACGATCGCCCAGCGGCTCGGCTGCTCGCTGTCGACGGTCAAGCGGCATCTGCGCCGGGCCCGCGCCGAGGCCGCCGGTGCCCCGGCCCGTACGGCCCGCCGCGACGCCGCCGCGGCGCCGAGCCCGGACGACGTGCTGTCGGCCCGCGCGCTTGTCGTCCGCACCGAGCCCGCACTGGCCGCCTGAGATCTGCGGTCCGAACCCGCGGAAGCCCTCACCGGAGAAACCGCGGCCGCCTCAACTGCGGTCCGGCGCCGGGCCGGACGAGCGACTCAGAACCGGGCCGGACGAGCAACTCCGAATCAGTCCGGGCGAGCGACTCAGACCAGGTCGAACCATCGGGAGAGTTCGGCGAGGGTGCCCCCCTCGTCGAACCTCCCGGTGACCGCGTCCGCGGCCAGCCGGACCTCCAGCGGGGCGTCGCCGATGGCCACACCGCGGCCGGCCCAGCGCAGCATCTCGAGGTCGTTGCGGCCGTCGCCCATCGCCAGGACGTCGGCCGGGTCGATCCTGCGGCGGGCGCAGACATCGGCCAGCGCCATCGCCTTGTGCACGCCCTCGGGCGCGATGTCGAGCCAGGCGCTCCAGCCGATGAAGTACGAGACGCCGTGCAGGCCGAGGCGCTCGGCCAGGTCGATGAAGTCCTCCGGCGAGCTTCCGGGGTCGCGCACGATCACCCGGGTGACCGGCCGGGAGGCCAGGTCGTCCACCCCGACCACCTCCATCGTGCCGCTCAGGTCACCGGGCGGGAACGGCGCGCTGAGCCGGTAGCCGCGGCCCACCTCCTCGACCGCGATCAGCGCCTGCGGGGCCATCCGCTGCACCCGCTCGATCACGTCCGACGGGTCGAAGGTGACCATCCGGACGACGTCCACCGGCGGGTAGCGGACGATCACCGCCCCGTTGGAGCAGACGAACGGCCCGGCCGGCAGCCCGATGTGGTCCACGACGCCCTGGGTGTCGTGCCAGGACCGGCCGGTGGTGAGGACGACCGGGGTGCCGTCGGCCGCGACCGCCCGGATCGCCGCCCGCAGGTCGTCCGGCATCCGGGAGTCGTGGTCGACGATGGTCCCGTCGATGTCCAGGGCCACCAGCCGCGGCCGCCAGGTCTCACGCACCCGCCGGTCTCAGCCCTGCTGCGGCAGCAGCGCCTCGCGGCCGAGGTAGGGCCGCAGGGCCATCGGCACCCGGACCGACCCGTCGGCCTGCTGGTGGTTCTCCAGCAGCATCACGATGATCCGGGTCACCGCACACAGCGTCCCGTTGAGCGTCGCCAGCGGGGCGGTGCCGTGCTCGAACCGGCCGCGGATGTTGAGCCGGCGGGCCTGGAAGTCGGTGCAGTTCGAGGTCGAGGTCACCTCGCGGTAGGACTGCTGCGTCGGCAGCCAGGCCTCGCAGTCGAACTTCCGGGCGGCGGACAGGCCGAGGTCGCCGGAGGCGACGTCGATCACCCGGAACGGGATCTCCAGCGCCTCGAGGAACTCCTTCTCGAAGCCCAGCAGCCGGTGGTGCTCCTGCTCGGCGTCGGCCGGGTCGCAGTAGACGAACATCTCGACCTTGTCGAACCAGTGCACCCGGAAGATGCCGCGGGTGTCCTTGCCGTACGACCCTGCCTCGCGACGGTAGGACGGGCTGTAGCCGACGTAGTGCTTCGGCAGCGTCTCGACGATCTCGTCCATGTGGTAGCCGGCCAGCGGCACCTCGGCGGTGCCGACCAGGTACATGTCGTCGCGCTCCAGCCGGTAGACGTCCTCGGCCGCCTGACCGAGGAAGCCGGTGCCCTCCATCGCGGCCGGCTTCACCAGGGCCGGCGGGATGATCGGCGTGAAGCCCCAGTCGAGCGCCTTGCGCATCGCCAGGTTGATCAGTGCCAGCTCCAGCTCGGCGCCCTGCCCGGTGAGGTAGTAGAAGCGGGAGCCGGACACCTTCGCGCCGCGCTCCATGTCGATCGCCCCGAGGATCTCACCCAGCTCCAGGTGGTCGCGCGGGGTGAACCCCTCGGCTTCGAAGTCACGCGGGGAGCCGATCGCCTCCAGCACGACGAAGTCGTCCTCGCCGCCCACCGGCACCTGCGGCGCGACGACGTTGCCCAGCCCGCGCAGCCGGGCGGTGAAGGCCGCATCGGCCTCCTTGCTGGCCGCCTCGTGCTCCTTCACCTCGGCGGCGAGCACCTTGGTGTGCTCCAGCAGCTCCTGCTTCTCCGCCCCCTTGGCCCGGCCGACCAGCTTGCCGAGGTCCTTCTGCTCGGCGCGCAGCGTCTCGAAGGACGCGATGGCGGACCGGCGCTTCTCGTCCAGGGCGAGGAGCTCATCGACGACGTCCGCGGACTCTCCGCGGGCCTTCTGCGAGGCTCGTACACGGTCGGGGTCCTGGCGCAGCAGCTTCGGATCGATCACGGGGTCAGCCTAGCCGTCCTGCCGTCCACGGGGACGCCTAGGATCGTTCCATGTCCCCTGCCCTCCACCGCCGCGTCCGGCTGTGGCTGCCCCCCGCGGTCCTGCTGACGTACGTCGCCTGGACGGCGCTGGCGGTCTCCGGGACCCTCGCTCCGCTCGACCGGGCACTGATGCTGGACCCGCCGCTCGCGCGCACCGGCGCGACGTTCCAGGTGCTGGCGGCGGTGGGCATCGTGGGCGCCCCGGAGGTGCTCTACGCCGGTCTGGTGCTGCTCGCCGTCTGGGCGTACCGACGCCGGCTCCGGGAGCTGTGCTGGGCGATCCTGCTGGCGGTGGCCCTGTCGGGGATCGGCACCGTGGTGGCCAAGGCGGCGCTGGCGCTGCCCCGGCCACCGACCTCCCCCGACATCCTCGGCGTCGCCGGCTGGGGCTACCCGTCGGGCCACATGAGCGCGGTGGTGACCACGACGCTGATGATCACCGCCACGATGATGACGACCCGCCAGTCGCACGTCACCACCCGCAGTTGGCGGGTCGGCGGGGTGGCGCTGGTGCTGCTGTACGCGGTCGAGCGCTGGGGGCTGGGGGCGCACTGGTTCTCCGACATCATCGGCGGCGTGCTGTGGGGCGGGGCGTCGGCCGGCTGGGCACTGCTGCTCGCCCGGGTGCACGTGCACCGTACGCCGGCCCCCGTCCCCGCCGACCCCGGCGGAACCACGGCCGAGCAGCCCCGGGCGGCGGTGATCTACAACCCGACGAAGGTGCTGGACGTGCCCACGTTCGTCCGCCACGTCGAGTACGAGCTCACCGCGCGCGGCTGGCGGCGGGCGATCTGGCTGCCGACCACCGAGGACGACCCGGGGATCGAGATGACCGCGATCGCGGTCCGCAAGCAGGTCGACCTGGTCATCGGCGCCGGGGGCGACGGCACCGTACGGGTGATCGCCTCGGGCCTGGCCGGCAGCGGGATCCCGCTGGCCATCGTCCCGGCCGGCACCGGCAACCTGCTGGCCCGCAACATGGGCGTCCCGCTGGACGAGGTGCGGGCCCTGGAGGCGGCCTTCGACGGTGCCGAGCGGAAGATCGACCTGATCCGGGTGCAGGCCGACGACGGCGCCCCGGACCACTTCTGCGTGATGGCCGGGATCGGCATCGACGCGGCGATCGTCGGCGAGGCCGACACCGATCTGAAGCGGGCGATCGGCAACGGGGCGTACGTCGTGTCGGCCGCCCAGCACGCCAACCATCCGCCGCTCGACACCCGGATCTCGCTCGACAACGGGCCGGTCCTGCGCACCCGGGCCCACCTGGTGCTGGTCGGCAACGTCGGCCTGCTCCAGGCCGGCATCCAGCTGATGCCCGATGCCCGCCCCGACGACGGGCAGCTCGACCTGGTCGTCGCCTCGCCGCGGGGCGCGCGGGACTGGGTACGCGTCGTCACCAGGGTGCTGACCCGCCGGGACCGTACCGACGAGCGGCTGCGTCGGCTGTCCGGGCAGCGGGTGGAGATCGTCGTGGACCACCCCGACCGCTACGAGCTGGACGGCGATCCGCAGGGCACCTGCACCCGGCTCAGTGCCGAGGTGGTGCCGGGGGCGCTGCTGCTGCGGGTGCCCCGCGAGGGGTCCGGCCCGCCGGGCCGCCCGGGTCCGCGAGGCGACGCCGCCGCAGCAGGTGGACACCGCAGGGACCGCTGGGACCACCGAGACCGCTGAGGGTGTCGAGCGCTGAGGGTGTCGAGCGCTGAGGGTGTCGAGCGCTGAGGGGTGTCGAGCGCTGAGGGGTGTCGAGCGGAGCCTCGACGGCGGCGATCGGCAGCCTCCCGGCGCGGGTCGTCAGGCCTTCCAGTGCAGACTGTCGAGGATCTGGCGGACGTCGGCCGAGGCGTCCTGGTCCTTGGGCCAGGACCAGTTCAGCGCGATCAGCCGGTCGCCGGACCGGACGTAGTACTGGTGCAGCACGAGCCCCTCGGCCTCGGCCTGCAGACCGGTCAGCTGCCGGCCGCCCACCGTCAGCTCCGGCGCGTCACCGGCGCCGGGCATCGCCGCCTTCGCCTGCTGCACCAGGGTGTCGCGACTGCGGCCACTGGTGTCGACGTAGACGCTGAACGAGACCCCCGAGCTCAGCCCGTCCTTGACCAGGTAGGCGTCGATCTGGCCGGTGCTGGCCGCCGACCCCAGATCGGTCCAGCCGTCCGGGACAACGAGGGAGTAGAGCGGGCGCTGCAGCGTGCCGCCGGCGGCGACCCCCGTGGTCGGGGTCGGCGTCGCCGGGGTCACCGGCGTGGTCGCCCCCGCGCAGCCGGAGAGGAACAGGGTGCCGGTCAGCACCGCGCCGGCCATCACGGCCACCGCGGTGCGGCGGAAGGTCCACGACATGACCCGCAGCCTACTGCGCCGGGTGCCGCAGCCCGTCCAGCCACGTCAGGGCGGCGGCGTACGCCTCGTTGGTCTGGCCCTCATCGAGGATCGGCGCCTGCCGGTCCGCCCGCGGATAGGAGCCGAGGAAAGTCACCTTGGCGCACACCCGGTGCAGCCCGGTGAGGGTCTCCTGCATCCGCGGGTCGTCGATGTGGCCCTCGGCATCGATCGAGAAGCAGTAGCTGCCGAGCGCCTGTTTGGTCGGCCGCGACTCGATCCGGGTCATGTTCACCCCGTGCCCGGCGATCTGCTCGAGGATGCCGAGCAGGGAGCCTGACCGGTCGACCTTCATGTAGGCGACCAGGGTGGTCTTGTCCGCCCCGGTCGCGCGCGGCGGCGCGGCGGGCCGGCCGATCACCACGAACCGGGTGACGGCGTCCTCGTTGTCGGCGATCCCATCGGCGAGGATCTCCAGACCGTTCATCTCCCCGGCGACCCGGGCGCAGATCGCCGCGTCGTGCGGGGAGGCGGGATCGGACACCTCGACCGCCGCGCCGGCGGTCGAGGGGCCCTCGGTGACGACGGCCCGCGGCAGGTGCCGGGCCACCCAGAGCCGGGTCTGGGCCGCGGCGTGCGGGTGGGTGAGGACGGAGCGGACGTCACCGAGCGCGGTGCCGGGGCGTACGCACAGGGCGAACTGGACCGGCAGCAGCACCTCGCGGCGGATCATCAGCGGGTGCGAGTCGTCGGCGAGGTAGTCCAGGGTGGCACTCACCCCGCCCTCCAGGGAGTTCTCGATCGGCACGAACGCGGCGTCGATCTGCCCGGCGCGGACCGCGTCCAGCGCCGCGACGACGGACCGGAACGGCGGCAGGACGTCCTCGTCCCCGGCGATCAGCAGCAACGCCTGGTGGGTGAACGTCCCGGCGGGGCCGAAGTATCCGTACGTCAGTGGAGGCACCCCGCCAGCGTAACGGTGCCCCACCGTCGCGAGGTGGTGATGGGACACGACCGGGCGCCCGGTCAGGCCGATATCTGCCCGCCCGACGCCTGTACACCCGACACCTGCCCGCCCGGCGTCGACCCACCCGGCGGCTGCCCGCCCGGCGGCTGGCGGCGGTGGACGACGGCGTCGCGATACCCGCTGAGTGTCGCCACCGCACCGCGCCAGCGCTCCCGCAGGGTGGGGGCCGGCCCGGTGCGCTCGGCCCGCCGGCGCAGCGCGTCCTGGTGCCACCACCAGGCGATGACGGCCAGCACCGCCCACTGCACCGCAGGCGAGAAGGTGTCGCGGATCCGGGCCGCGACGGCGCTGAGGCTCTCGCCGTAGTCGAGACCCCGCCCGGGGATGTACGACAGGGACAGGAACACCCCGCGCCAGATCATCAACCCGTCCAGCCGGGTGGCGCCGATCAGCACCAGCGGCCCCCAGGCGATCAGGTCGTACCAGGACAGCGTGTAGAGCGAGGTGGTCAGCCAGCCGACCGACAGCAGCAGTGCGGTGCGCACGGCGACGGTGATCGGGTCCCGGTCCGGGGTGACCCCCTCCGGGGCGCCGGCGACCGGATGCCAGGGCAGCACCCGGGACAGCATCCAGGCGACGGTGAGCGTGCCGGCAGCGGAGAAGACGCCGAGCACCCCGGTGGCCGCCGGCACCGGCAGGAAGTACGTCAGCACGGTGTAGAACGGCTGGGCCCACGAGCCCACCGAGACGTAGGAGGTGTTGCGCAGCGCGGCGAACAGTGACCCGGGGGCGAACAGGCCGTAGAGCAGCCCCATCGAGGCCGCGGTGCCGACCAGCAGCCCGGCGAGCTTGCGCGGCTGGCGCCGGTAGCCCCAGATCATCGCCACCCCGTACAGCCCGATGCTCAGCTTGCAGGCGCCGGCCAGGCCGATCATCACTCCGGCCCCGACGGACGTCCGCCGCATCAGCATGATGCCGAGCATCGCGAACATCACCGACCAGCCCTCGTTGTGCGCCCCGGCGGTGATCGCCCAGATCAGCAGCGGATTGGCGATGGTGAGCAGGGCCGCCCGGCCCTTGAGCTGGTCGTCCCCGTGCGCCAGCCAGACCACCACGGCGCTGGTGACCAGGAACGGGACGAACGCCGACAACTGCAGCCAGAAGACGATGTCGTGCATGTTGAGGCCGCCGAACCGGTTGGCCAGCAGCTGCACCCAGCTCATCACCGGCCCGTACACGCTCGGGGTGTCCTGCCAGGGCCGTTCGGTCCAGCGCAGCACCGGGTCGAACTGGCTGCGGAACACCGCCGCCGGGGTGATGTCGTACGGGTTCATGCCCAGCACCTGCAGTCGACCGTACGCCGCGTACATCAACACGTCCGCCGAGGTGAGCGGCGGCACCATCAGCGTCGCCACATTGAGCACCACCCCGAAGGTGAAGACCCGCCAGACCTTCGGCGTCCAGCCGTCGCGGACCGCCCGGACGGCGACCGCCAGGCCCACCCCGCCGATGATCACCGCGGCGAACAGCACCCCGGAGACCACCCACTCCCCCGGCGTCGGGACCAACCCGGCGGGCAGGTAGTACGGCGGCAGCAGCGAGACCCGCGGCCCCAGCGTCAGCGTCACCGCGGACGGCCCGAGCACGCCGACGCCGACCGTGAGCAGCGTGGCGAGCAGGATCAGCCCCAGGCCGACCCGCGGGCTGTTCCGCCAGGTCAACCCGGCCGGCGGCATCCAGGACGTACGCATCACTGGCCCAGGCTAGCCGTCCGCCAGTCCGGCGGCATCGCCCAGCGGGGCTGGGGCAGGGCCAGCGCCCGGCGCAGCCGCGCCAGGTACTCCGTACGCGGCACCTCGACCACCCCGAGCGAGGCCAGGTGCTCGGTGCGCCACTGCACGTCCAGCAGCCGGCGCTCGGGGTGCCCGCCGGCCCGCAGCATCGCGACCAGGCCCATCAGTGCGACCTTGGAGGCGTCCCGGCCGACCCGCGGGTCGTGGAACATCGATTCGCCGGCGAACAGCCCGCCGTAGCCGATCCCGTAGAGGCCGCCGGCCAGCTGCCCGTCCGGCGTCCAGGCCTCCACCGAGTGCGCCCGCCCGGCCCGGTGCAGCTCGGTGTAGACCGCCACGATGCCCTCGTCGATCCACCCGCCCTCGCGGTCCTGCCCGCCGCAGGCGGCCAGCACGGCGGGGAAGTCGCGGTCGACGGTCACCTCGAAGTGCCGGGCGCTCTTGCGCAGCGAGCGGGGCACCCGCAGCCCGTCCAGCGGCAGGATCCCGCGGCGCACCGGGGAGAACCAGCCGATCCAGTCGGCCGGCGGCAGTTCGTCGGAGACCTCGTCGGCGATCGGCATCGGGAACATGCCGTTGACATAGGCCCGCAGCACCAGCGGGGCGTCCATCCCCACGGTCAGCGCCACCAGGTCCTGGTCGGCCCACTGGCCCGGTCCCGGCAGCGGGGAGGGATCCAGGTAGGTGCGGGCCATGAGGACATTATGGGTGAGCTCCCCGACCGGCCGGGCCGGCACCGGGACGTACGCTGGCCCCATGGTGGACGAAGACTCCGGCACCTCCGGCGAGGTGTCCCGCAACACCGCCCGCGTGGCGGCGGGCTCGACCCTGCGCCGGATCCTCGACATCGCGATCGACGGGGCGGCCTCGCTGCCGGGGGCGAAGTCGGTGGCGGCCAAGCACCTGCAGAAGCACCCGCGCACCGACGAGGCGATCGACGCGGTGATCGCCAGCCACATCGCCCTGGCCTCGACCTCGGGATTCCTCAGCAATGTCGGCGGCCTGGTGGTCACCGCGATCAGCCTGCCGATCAACCTCGTCGGCCTGGCCGTGCTGCAGACCCGGATGGTGGCCGCGATCGCCCACCTGCGCGGCTACGACATCGAGGACACCCGGGTGCGGACGGCGATCCTGATGTGCCTGATGGGTGGTGAGGAGGTGACCCGGCTGGTCGGCAGGGGCAAGCTGCCGGGCACCCCGATGCTGATCGCGACCGCCCCGATGGCGAGCCCGACGCTGTACGAGACGGTGTCGGAGAAGGTCGTCACCGCCCTGCTCACCACCCACGGCGGCAAGTCCGTCGGGGTGCTGGCGACCAAGCGCATCCCGATCATCGGCGGCGGCATCGGCGCGGTCTTCGACGGCATCGCCACCCGCCAGGTCGGCGCCTTCGCCAAGGGTGAGCTGGTCCAGCGCCGGGCGATCGGCTGACGCCGGCGTCCTGACGGACGCCGGTCCGGCGGGACGCTACCGCTCCAGCACCGCCCAGCCGTGCGGCTCGATCTCCAGCAGGTCCTCGCCACTGTGGGCGATCACCGTGCCGAGCGGCATCGGCCGGGAGGCGTCGTCGACGTTGAGCGCGACGGCGATCTCGTGGTGGGTGCCGCCGGACTCGCTGGTGCACTCGAGGACGATCGTCTCGTTGGTCACCGCGACCACCGCGACGTCGGCCCGGACCAGCCAGGGATGGCGCCGGCGCAGACCGATCAGGGCCTGGTGCACGAGCAGGATCGGCCGGCCCAGCAGGGACAGGTTCTCCGGCCGGGGCGGCATCGCCGGGCGGATCTGGTCGTCACCGCCCGGACGGTCCTCCTTGGTGCCGACGAACCCCTGCTCGTCGCCGTAGTAGATCGACGGGACGCCGGGCAGCACCGACAGCAGCACCACGGCGTGGCCGAGGTGACGGTCGTCGTTCAGCCGGCTGCGGATCCGGGTGACGTCGTGGTTGCCGATGAACGTCTGCGGCACGAAGGTCCGCAGGAACTCCTGGTGGCGTTCCACGGCATGGGCCAGCTCCCACAGGTTGGCGTCGTTGAGCGAGGACCAGATCGCCTTCCACAGCTCGTACTGGGTGAGGCTGTGCAGGCCCGACCGGGTGACGAAGTCGGGCAGGTCGCCGTGGATCACCTCGCCGCACAGCCAGGCCTCGGGGAAGTCGGCCCGGACCCGCGCGGTGATCGGGGCCCAGGCCTCCGGCCCGGGGGCGTACGCGGCGTCGAGGCGCCACCCGTCGACGCCGAACGCCAGCCAGTGCTCCATCACGGCGACCACGTGGTCACGGACGGCCGGGGTGGACAGCTCGAGCTCGGGCAGGTCGAGGTTGCCCTCGAAGCAGCGGACGTAGCCGTCGACCCACTTCACCCAGGAGCCGTCCGGGGTGCCCGGCCCGGCGGCCTCGGCCCGGACCACCGCCGGGTGGCTCCGGGCGACATGGTTGAAGACACCGTCGAGGACGACCCGGACACCGCGGCGGTGCGCCTCGTCGACCAGTCGGCGCAGGTCGGCCTCGTCACCCAGCCGCGGATCGACCCGGTAGTGGTCCACGGTGTCGTACCCGTGCGAGACGGAGGCGAAGACCGGCCCCAGCAACAGGCCGTTGCAGCCGATCGAGACCAGGTAGTCCAGCCAGTCGATCAGGTGGTCGAGGCGGTGGTGGACGACATCGCCGGCGACCGACGTACGTTCCGCCCCGGTGAACCCGAGGGGGTAGCAGTGCCACCACACGGCGTAGTCGACCCAGGCTGGCTGGCTCACGGTCATGTCCCCAGCCTAGTCATGTGGGAGTCCTCACACTTCCTCACAATGTGGAACGGGCAGACACATCGTGGACGGAGCGGCGGCAGAATGAGGCCAATCGACACCGGTGGCCAGGAGAGATGTGGGAGCGGCGCATCGGTGCACGTCCTCCATCGCCGGCGACCTGTACGGATCACGCCGGCTCGAAAGCCGCCCGTCGATCGACCCACGAGGTCCGGACCTTTTTGTTAGGGTCCACGGTGGGGCAGCAATGACTACAAGGGAGTAATGGATGACCACACCAGTTCTCACCACGGGTGACGGCCAGCAGATCGAGCTTCCGTTCGTCCAGGCCGTCAACGGCGACAACGGGTACGACATCAGCAAGTTGCGCGCCCAGACCGGGAACGTCACCCTGGACGAGGCCTTCGGCAACACCGCCTCGTGCCGGTCGGAGATCACCTTCATCGACGGCGAAGAGGGCATCCTGCGGTACCGCGGCTACCCGATCGAGCAGCTCGCGGAGCAGTGCACCTTCGTCGAGGTGATGTGGCTGGTCCTCTACGGCGAGCTGCCCACCAAGGAGCAGGTGGAGAAGTTCGAGGACGAGCTGGTCCACAACATGTTCCTGGACGAGCGGATGCGCGACCTGTTCCGTTGCTTCCCGCGCCAGTCGCACCCGATGCCGGTGCTGTCGGCCGGCATCTGCGCGCTGTCGACCTTCAACCGCAGGCATGTCGGTCTCGACACCGAGGACGTGGAGATCGCCACCCGCCAGCTCCTCGCCCAGGTCCCCACGCTGGCCGCGTACGCGTACAAGAACTCGAAGGGCCAGCCCTTCATGTACCCGAAGTACGGGCTGTCCTACGTGGAGAACTTCATCCGGATGGCCTTCGGCACCCCGGCCGAGGAGTACCAGTTCGAGGACATCATCACCAAGGGCCTGAACGCCCTGCTCGTGCTGCACGCCGACCACGAGCAGAACTGCTCCACCTCGACCGTCCGGCTGGTCGGCTCCTCGCAGGCCAACCTCTACGTCTCGGTCGCCTCCGGCGTGAACGCCCTGTCCGGCCCGCTGCACGGCGGCGCCAACCAGGCCGTGCTGGAGATGCTCGCGGCGATCCGGGACCAGGGCATCGCCCCCAAGGACTACCTCGAGCAGGTCAAGGCCAAGAAGGCCGGCATCAAGCTGATGGGCTTCGGCCATCGGGTCTACAAGAACTTCGACCCCCGCGCCGCGATCATCAAGCGCTACGCCGACGAGATCCTCAACACCTCCCCGAACGGCGACAAGGAACTGCTCGCCATCGCCAAGGAGCTCGAGGAGACCGCGCTGGCCGACGACTACTTCGTCTCGCGCAAGCTCTACCCGAACGTCGACTTCTACTCCGGCCTGATCTACGAGGCGATGGGCTTCCCGGTGGAGATGTTCACCGTGCTGTTCGCCGTCGGCCGGCTGCCCGGCTGGATCGCCCAGTGGCGTGAGCACAATGCCGACCCCAAGGCCCGGATCTCGCGTCCGCGCCAGATCTACATCGGCCACGACAGGCGTGACGTGGTCCCGATGGACCAGCGCTGACCCCTTCGCAGGACCCTCGGGGCCCCGGCCCGCTTCGGCGGTGTCCGGGGCCCTGCTGCCTGCCCCGTCGGCCTGGAGCGGCGCCACCCCCGAGGGCACATCCGTACGGTCCCGGACACCCCCGCAGACCCGGGCCGAGGGACGTACGGCCTTGTCAGCGAGTGTTCGGCCGGGATCCGGCGACGGCCTCGAGCCACCGTACGACGCCGACCGCACCGGGGTCCGGGTAGCCCTGGGCGCGCTCGCCGAGGTAGCTCGCCCGGCCCCGCCGGGCCACCGCGCCGACCGTCGTCTCCGCCCCGCGGCGGGCCGCCTC
>NZ_JAYFNG010000042.1:0-13408 GCF_034933565.1 Raineyella sp. | reverse complement strand
CTCACATCGCCGCTGAGACCACGTCGTCGTGGGGACACGTCCCCGCTGGGGTGACGTCGCTGTCGGGGTCACATCGCTGTCGGGGTCACATCGCTGTCGGGGTCACATCGCTGTCGGGGTCACATCGTTGCGGGGTCCCGTCCCGGCGACCGGCACCGGATCGTTCTCGTGGTCTGCCCGGCACGATCGACTCGGCTGACGTATGTTCGTTTCCGGCAGGGAAGGGGAGCATCGTGGAGCCGACCATGGTTGAGCGGCCGTTCAGCGCGGAGGAGATGTTCTTCTCCACCACCGACGACCGCGGGGTGATCACCGAGGCGAACACAACGTTCGTCCGCCTGTCGCGCTATCCCTGGGACGCGCTGATCGGTGCGCCGCACAACATCATCCGCCACCCGCTGATGCCGGGCGGCGCGTTCCGGCTGATGTGGGCCGAGCTGCAGGCCGGTCACCCGTTCGCAGCGTACGTCCACAATCTGGCGGCCGACGGTAGCCGCTACGACGTGTTCGCCGCGATCACCCCGCTGCGTGACGGGGGTTACCTGTCGGTGCGCTCCTGTCCGTGCCGTCCCGATCTGCTGGCCCGGATCGACGAGGTCTACCGGCAGGTGGCGGGACAGGAAGGTCAGTGGCGGGCCGCCGGCGCGAGTCGGGCGGAGGCCGCCGCCCGCGGTGCGGAGCTGATCGAGCAGCTGCTGGCGGAGCAGGGGCTGGGCAGCTACCGGGAGGTCCAGTGGGCCCTGGTGCCCGCCGAGGTCACCGCCCTGGACACGGCGATCGGCGGGATCCCGGCCCGGCCCGGGGCCGGCGGTGAGCTGGGCCCGATACTGGACGGAGTCCACCTGGTCTTCGACGAACTGGGCGACTGGATGACCGACCTGACGGCCCTCGCCGACACCGCGTCGCGGCTGGCCGACACCGTCGACCACCTGGACCGGGCCACCCGGGACTCCCTGGAGACCGCCCGGCGGATCTCGGCGGTGACCGACCTGGACGCCGCCTGGATGCCGATGATGATGCCCCTGCAGCTGTGGGCCGCGATGGGGGAGGAGATCGGCGGGGTGCTGGCCGGGCTGCTCGAGGACCTCGCCGCCGCCCGCGCCGGCGCCCTGGACAGCCGGATGCAGATCGCGCTGGCGAGGATGTTCGCCCAGATGGTCGGACGCTTCCTGGTCGAGCTGATCGACGGCGGCCCGGGCACGGAGCGGGCCCGCCCCGCGATCGGTGGCCTGGGCCGGGCCCTGCTGGAGCGGATCGACGAGATGGAGACCCGGCTCGCGGAGCATGCCGCGGCCCGCGACCATGCACGGCGCCAGGTGGAGGAGGCGGCGGGTCTGCTGCAGATCCCGCTCGACCTGATGGCCGCCTGGCAGGCGATGGCGGCCGACCGGGCACTCCCGGAGTCGATCAGCACCCTGGTGCCGCGGATCGAGCAGCAGATGGACGATTCCCATCGGGCGATGGAGGTGCTGCGCGAGCTGGTGCCCCGGCGTCGGGCCGAAGAGGACAGGCGCGACCCGACCGCGTTGCGCACCCGGGTGGCCGACCTGCTCTCAGTGGTCGGTGGCGCTGCCGTGTCCTCGACGGCCGGTGGCGCTGCCGTGTCCTCGACGGCCGATGGCGCTGCCGTGCCCTCAGCGGCCGATGGCGCTGCCGTGCCCTCAGCGGTCGATGTCGCCGACCACGTACCCCAGTGACGCCAACGCGAGTTCCAGGTCGGCGACCTGCACCCCGGGCAGCACCGCCGGCAGCGCCGACACGGTGGAGAACGAGGGCGTCCGCAGGTGCAGCCGCCACGGCGTCCGGTCGCTGCGGGAGACCAGGTGCGCGCCGGTCTGCCCCAGCGGTGCCTCGGTCGCCAGGTAGCCCTCGTCGTCGGGCAGCTTGATGATCTTCGGCAGCGCCTGGGCGACCGGCCCGTCCAGTGTCCGCAGCCGTGCGGCGCAGGCCGCCACCAGGCCGGCACTGTCGGTCACCTCCGCGGTCAACAGGGTGAACCGGGCCAGCGCATCCCCGGCCCCGTCGGCCGGTGCCGCGGCGACCTCGAGCTCGTCGTAGGCGAGGTAGGGCCGGCGGCGACGCAGGTCGAGGTCCTCACCGGTCGCCCGGCAGGCCGGTCCGGTGACGCCGTAGCCGCGGGCCACCGCGGGGTCCAGTGGGGCGACCCCGGCGGCGTGCCCGTACTCGGCGGCGAGCAGGGCGGTCAGGTCCCCCGCCAGGGCGCGGGCGCGCTCGACCACCGCCAGCTCCGCATCCAGCCAGGCGTCGTCGGCATCCGCGGCCAGGCCACCGATCCGGGTGACCATCGGGTGCACCCGGTTGCCGGTGAGGGCCCGTAGCTGTTCACGCAGGTCCTCGCGGAGCCGGGCCACCCGCCGGTCGCCCGGATCGGTGCGGTGGGTGAGGTAGCCGAGGAAGCCGAGGTGTGAGCCGATCCGGGTGTGCTCGGCGAGCAGCGTCCGCAGCCAGCGGGCCCGTGGCGGGACGGTCATGCCCAGCAGCGCCTCGCAGGCCAGGGCGATGGTCAGTTCTCCGGCGAAGGGGGCCTGCCAGTCGTGCCGGTCAGCCAGCATGAGGATCTGACGGTAGTCGCGCACCTCGAACAGCTTCTCGACCCCGCGGTGCATGGCGCCGACATGGACGTCCGCCCGTTCGATGGTCTCCCCGGCGGCGTCGGTCCACAGTTCCAGGTCCAGCAGCCCCGCCCGGCTCGGGTGGTCCGGGCCGAGATCGAGCAGCAGGGTCCCGTCCGGGAGTCGCCCGCCCGGCAGCGCCCCCGGCGCGGGGGAACCGACCAGCACGTGGAGTGAGGGCATGGCCCACAGCCTAGGACGTCGCCCTCGGCCGCCGGGAATCGACGCGATGGACCAGCCACCGGTTCGCCCCCCAGCGGTCCGGGTCGGCGAGCAGGCGCCGGCGATTGGCGGCGACCAGCCCGGCGAGCGTCGTGGCGGGTGCGGGTGCGGGCGTCGTGGCGGGAGCGGGGGCGCCGGCGACCAGATCGCGCTGCCGGGAGACCAGCAGCCGCCGGACCCCGGGCCGTGCCTCGACGGCCGCGGCCAGGGCATCGATCGCCACCGGTGCGCTGAGGTTCGTTCGTCCGTCCGCGGCCGGCGCCACCCGTCGGCCGGCGCGGTACCCGACCAGCCCACCCTCGGCCGGCCGGTCAGCCCGTTGATGGCCGTAGTCGACGGCGACCAGCACCCCGCCCGCAGGCAGGCGGTCCGCGACCGCCGCCCAGGCCCGGTCGCGGGTCAGGCCGACCTCGGCGACCCGGGCCGTGCCCGCCCACCGGTCCAGCCAGGCCGTCTCCGCCGCGTCCGGGCGGGCCCCGGTCGGGCCGTCCGGCCCGAGCAGTTCCCACCCCTGCGGCTCACGCCGCGCCACCCGGCAGGGCAGTTCGTCCAGCCACTCGTGGCCGACCACCAGCAGCGGCCCGAGGATCGCCAGGTCGGCCCAGGGCTCCGCGATCCTGCCGTCCGGCCCGACCCAGGACGCGGTCCGTACGTCCCATCCGGCCTGTCGCCACCGGCAGCCGGCCGGCAACCCGTCGGGGGCCGGCCGGACATCGACCCCGAGCAGCTGCCAGGCCGGACGCCATTGCGCCACGGCGGCCAGCAGTGCGCCGTCAGCCGCACCGAGATCGACCATGCCGACCAATCCCGGGCATTCGGCCGACAGCGAATCGAGTGTCGACAGTAGCAGCCGGGCCAGTTCTGTGGCGCTCGGATCCGGTCGATCACCCACGGAGGTACGGAAATGATCCGCCGGCACCTCGTGCTGCCAGAATCCTTCGGGTCCGGTCGCTGCGGCCCACCATTCGTCACGCCAGTCCATGGCCACCTCACAGGTTCGCGGAAATCCGGTCCGGCGGGCCGGGACCTGATTCAGGAATGTGTGCCCTATTCCACTTCCTGTATTGTGTGAAGTATTATCGTGATGAACGTGGACGGAACACGACGCGGAACACCTCCCATCCGGGTCCCGCGATCCGCCGACGATACCAGCGAAGATGATGCCCGCCCCCCGGGTACCAGAGAAAGGCACACGATGGCACGTCGCACCCAGATCGTCCTCGAGGACGATGTCGATCAGTCCCCGGCCGAGCACGAGGTCACCTTCGCATTCGAAGGTGTGTCGTACGAGATCGACCTCAATGCCGAGCACTACGCCGAGCTCCAGGAAGCGGTCGCTCCATGGATTTCGCACGCCCGCCGGGTCAGCGGTCGTCGAGTGGTGAAGCGTGCCGGGTCCGCCTCTGTCGGCAAGGAATCGGAGGGGCCGTCGGCCACCGACATCCGGGAATGGGCCAGGGAACAGGGAATGGAGGTTTCGGCCCGGGGTCGTGTCCCGGCGAATGTCCGGGCCGCGTACGAGGCGGCACATTCCTGATCGTCTACCGCGCCAGCGGTGATTCCGGTCCACGCCCGTCCCGGCGCCGTTTGTGCGGTGTCAGGACGGGCGTCCTTGTTCCGGGTCTCTCGTTCCGATGACACCCGGTCCGGGCGTACGGCACCCGAACGCCGACAACTCGGGTGCCGACAACTTGACTGTGGACAACTTGACTGCAGACGACTCGGGTGCAGACAACCGACTGCAGACAACTCGGATGTCGGCAACCCGACTGTGCGTGGCCGGATGTATGTGGCGGGTGTCCTCGCCCGGGATCAGGCTGCCGGGTGTGTCGTCCCTGCGGCCGGAGGATTGCGCTGGAGGCGAACACGGTGTCTGATCGGGAACATTGTGGGCCGGGGCGGAGTTACTAGACTTGACGCACTCGGCCCCCGGGCCGGAGCACGGCGGTCCGGTCACCAGGCCGGTCGCAGATGGAGGAGATTCTATGTTCGAGCGCTTCACCGATCGAGCCCGACGAGTGGTCGTGCTCGCCCAAGACGAAGCACGCGCCCTGAACCACAACTACATCGGCACCGAACACCTGCTGTTGGGCCTGATCCACGAGGGTGAGGGAGTGGCCGCCAAGGCCCTGGAACAACTCGGCATCTCGCTGGAGGCGGTGCGCGAGAAGGTCGTCGAGATCATCGGTGAGGGCCAGCAGGCGCCGAAGGGGCACATCCCCTTCACTCCGCGGGCGAAGAAGGTCCTGGAGCTGTCCCTGCGTGAAGCCCTCCAGCTCAACCATTCCTACATCGGCACCGAGCACATCCTGCTCGGCCTCATCCGCGAGGGTGAGGGCGTCGCCGCCCAGGTCCTGGTGAAGCTCGGTGCGGACCTGAACCGGGTCCGGTCCACCGTGCTGCAGCTGTTGTCCGGCTACCAGGGCCGTGAGGTCGGCGGTGCCGAGTCCGGCGAGCCGCAGACCGCCGGGGTGGGGGCGGCGACCCCCGCCTCGTCCGCGGAGCTCGACAAGTTCGGCCGCAACCTCACCCAGCTGGCCCGGGAGGGCAAGCTGGACCCGGTGATCGGTCGCGACACCGAGATGGAGCGCGTGATGACCGTGCTCTCCCGGCGGACCAAGAACAACCCGGTGCTGATCGGCGGGCCGGGCGTCGGCAAGACCGCCGTCGTCGAGGGCCTGGCCCAGGCCGTGGTCCGCGGCGACGTCCCCGAGACGCTGCGCGACAAGCAGATCTACACCCTGGACCTGGGGTCCCTGGTGGCCGGTTCGCGCTACCGCGGCGATTTCGAGGAGCGCCTGAAGAAGGTGCTCAAGGAGATCAAGACCCGCGGCGACATCGTCCTGTTCATCGACGAGATCCACACCCTGGTCGGGGCGGGCGCCGCCGAGGGCGCGATCGACGCCGCCAGCATCCTGAAGCCGATGCTGGCCCGCGGCGAGCTGCAGACGATCGGCGCCACCACCCTCGACGAGTACCGCAAGTACATCGAGAAGGACGCCGCGCTGGAGCGCCGGTTCCAGCCGATCCAGGTGCCGGAGCCGTCGATCGCCGAGACGATCGACATCCTCAAGGGGCTGCGCGACAAGTACGAGGCGCACCACCGGATCACCATCACCGACGACGCGCTGGTGGCGGCGGCGACGATGTCCGACCGCTACGTCTCCGACCGGTTCCTGCCGGACAAGGCGATCGACCTGATCGATGAGGCCGGTGCCCGGCTGCGGATCAAGCGGATGACCGCCCCGCCGGACCTGCGCGAGTTCGACGAGAAGATCGCCAAGGTCCGGGTCGAGAAGGAGGCGGCGATCGACCAGCAGGACTTCGAGCGCGCCGCATCCCTGCGCGACGATGAGAAGAAGCTGCTCGCCCAGCGCGCCGAGAAGGAGGAGGCCTGGAAGGTGGGTGACGCCACCGTCACCCCGCAGGTCGACGAGGAGGCCGTGGCCGAGGTGCTCTCCAGCGCCACCGGCATCCCGGTCTTCCGGCTCACCGAGGAGGAGTCCAGCCGCCTGCTCAACATGGAGCAGGAGATCGGCAAGCGCTACATCGGTCAGAACGACGCGGTGCGGGCGCTGTCCCGGTCGATCCGGCGTACGCGTGCGGGGCTGAAGGACCCGCGGCGTCCCTCCGGGTCGTTCATCTTCGCCGGTCCCTCGGGCGTCGGCAAGACCGAGCTGACCAAGGCACTGACCGAGTTCCTGTTCGGTGACGAGGACGCGCTGATCCAGCTGGACATGTCCGAGTACTCGGAGAAGCACACCGCCTCGCGGCTGTTCGGGTCCCCGCCCGGCTACGTCGGGTACGAGGAGGGTGGCCAGCTCACCGAAAAGGTGCGCCGCAAGCCGTTCTCGGTGGTGCTGTTCGACGAGATCGAGAAGGCCCATCCCGACATCTTCAACTCGCTGCTGCAGATCCTCGACGAGGGTCGGCTCACCGATGCGCAGGGCCGGGTCGTGGACTTCAAGAACACGATCATCGTGATGACGACGAACCTCGGGTCGCGCGACATCAACAAGTCGGTCAGCCTCGGCTTCTCCACCGGCGGCGGTGACGAGACGTCATACGAGAAGATGAAGGCCAAGGTCTCCGAGGAGCTCAAGCAGCACTTCCGTCCGGAGTTCCTCAACCGCATCGACGAGGTGATCGTCTTCCACCAGCTCACCCTGGAGAACATCAAGTCGATCGTCGACCTGATGGTGGCCCAGATCGAGGAGCGCCTGCGCGACAAGCACATGGGCATCGAGCTCACCCCGGCTGCGAAGGACCTGGTGGCGAAGCGGGGCTTCGACCCGGTGCTCGGCGCCCGGCCGCTGCGCCGCGCCCTGCAGCGCGATGTCGAGGACACGATGGCCGAGAAGATCCTCTTCGGCGACCTCAAGCCGGGCGAGGTGGTCCTGGTCGACGTCGCTCCCGAGGGGTCGGAGGATCCGTTCGTCTTCCGCGGCGTGCCGCAGTCGGACGTTCCGGACACCCCGCCGGTGGAGCTGGAGGGACCGCCGGCCGAGGGGAGCCAGCCCGAGGGCGAGGAGTCCGCGAACTGACCCCCGGCTGACCACGACCCGAAGGCCCCGGCGCAGGCAAGTCCTGCACCGGGGCCTTCGGCGTGCCGGTCCGCGACACCCTGGCCGAGCTGCTGCCCGAGGGCACCGACCGACGCGGCGGTCGCCCACTATCGGGCGCTCCACCGCGCGGCACTCAGATCGGTCGGCCGACAGCTCAGGCCGGTCGGGTGGGGGGTCGCTCAGTCGGCCGGCAGGGCCCAGTGGTCCGTACCGACGGCGGCGACCAGGCCGTCGGCCGCCAGGCCGGTCAGGGCTCGGTCGAACTGACCCGGATCGGCGGCCCGGTGCTGCGGCCAGGCCCGGCGCAGTTCGGCCGTCGCGGTCGGGACGTCACTCTCCCGCAGCACCGCGAGCACCGCCCCTCGGCACTGCCGGTCCGTGCCCTCGTACGACTGGGTCCGCGGCGCGTACGAGCCCTCGGGGTGCCCGGCGAGGTGCCAGGCACACAGGTCCGCCAGCGGGCAGTCGTCGCACCGGGGCGTGCGGGCCGTGCAGACCAGCGCCCCGAGCTCCATCGAGGCGACCGCCCAGGTGGCCGCCCGCTCCGGGTCCGCCGGGACGTGGGCCGCCGCCAGGGTCCGCTCGGCCGCCCGGGGATGGGCCGGTGCCTGGGCCTCGCCGCGGACCAGCCGGACCAGCAGGCGGCGGATGTTGGTGTCGACGACCACGGTGCGGTGCCGGTGGGCGAAGGCGGCCACCGCGGCCGCGGTGTATTCGCCGACCCCGGGCAGCGCGCGCAGCGCGTCCTCGGTGTCGGGCACCTGCCCGTCGTGCTGCGCGACGATCGCCTGGGCCGCGCCGTGCAGCCGCAGGGCGCGGCGTGGGTAGCCGAGCCGGCCCCACATCCGGATCGCCTCACCGGCCGGTGCAGCGGCCAGGGCCGCGGGGGTGGGCCAGCGGTCCATCCAGGCCTGCCAGGGGCCGAGCACCCGGGCGACCGGGGTCTGCTGCAGCATGAACTCGCTCACCATCACGCCCCAGGCCGAGCACCCCGGGCGGCGCCAGGGCAGGTCTCGGGCGTGGACCGCGTACCAGTCCAGCGTCCGGGTGACGATCTCCTCGGGTGATCGGGGGCGCGTCGTGGTGATGTCGTGAGGCACCGGTCCAGGGTAGGTGAGGGCGCGCCTCCGGGGCAGGGGCGACCGCCTTCCGTAGGGTGGCCCCATGAGTGGAATGCTGCACCCGGTCGGGCCGGAGGACCCGCAGGTCTACTGGATGCGCCGGGCCACGATCGGCGTCGTCGTACTGGTCGTGGTGCTCATCATCGTCGCGTTCGCCCGTCCGCCGAAGACGGCGGGCAGCGCGATCCCCGCCGGCAGCCCGACCCCGCTCGTGCTCAGCACGCCGACCCCCACACCCACACCGACCCCCACCGAATCCCCCGCACCGGCTGCGGCAACGCCGACCCCCGGCGCCTCGCCCGCCGCCGCGCAGACCCCCGCCGCGGCCAAGACCCCCGACGGGACGGCGGCCTGCCAGGCCTCGGACATCCGGGTGGCGCTCAGCGGCGGCAGCGGCGCCGGCATCGGACAGCAGACCACGTTCACCGTCCAGCTGACCAACGGGTCGTCGAGCCCCTGCAGGATCGGCGTGGACAAGTCCCTCGTCGAGATGAAGATCGTCTCCGGCAGCGACCGGATCTGGTCCACCGCCGACTGTGACGGCTGGCTCCCGACGAAGAGCTCGGCAGAGGTCAAGGCGGGGGAGTCGCTCTCGGTCGACGTCGGGTGGCCCGGCCGTCGCTCCTACCCCGGCTGCAAGCTCGGGTCGAAGGCGATCTCCGCAGGCACGTACGTCGTCACCGCCGAGTACCAGGGTGCCGGCACGGCGAAGAAGGTCATCGGCCTCAAGTGAGCCCGGCCCGGCATGCACCTCTCCTGACGTGACTCCGGCCTGCTGCGACCCGGTGGCTCAGGCGAGTTCGTCGAACTCCGACTCGGCCATCCAGGCCAGCGCATCGCGGATGGCGCGGGCCCGGCGCAGGCCGACGCCGTCCACGGCCTGCAGGTCGCCCAGGGAAGCCGCGAAGATCTCCTGCAGCGAGCCGAAGTGGTCGAGCAGCCGGGCGGCCACAGCCCGGGGCAGCGAACCGATCCGGGAGAGCTGGCGGTAGCCGCGGGGATAGAGCTGCGCCTCCAGATCGGTGGTGCCGAAGCCCACCGCTCGCTCGATCGTGGTCAGGTCGACCAGATCGGCGGTGCTCAGCGTGGTCAGGTCGGCCAGCTGGAACGCCACCCCGTTCGCCTCGTCGCGGTAGTCCTCGATGAGCAGCTCGGCGGTGTTGTCCAGCCCCGACTCCAGCTCGCGGATCTGCAGGTCGATCAACCGGCCCTCGGTGCCCAGCTCGATGACGTAGTCGCGCAGTTCGCCCTTGATCCGGTGCACCATCTCCAACCGCTGCAGCACCACCGCGACGTCTCGGACGGTCACCTGATCGCGGATCTCCAGGGCGGACAGGTGGTCGGTCACCTCGGCCAGCCGGATGGTGTAGCGCTCGAGCGTCCGGAGCGCCTGGTCCGCCCGGCCGAGGATGGCACCCGGCTCGGGGAGGGTGATCCGCTCCCCGTCGACGAACAGGCTGATCACCTGCATGGACGCGGACACCGACACCGTCGGCAGGCCGGTCTGGCGCGACACCCGGTCGGCGGTGCGGTGCCGGGTGCCCGTCTCGATCGTGTCGTACGCCGGGTCGGGCATCAGGTGGACGCCGGCCGCGACGATCCGGGACAGGTCGGCGCTCAGCACGATGGCCCCGTCCATCTTGGCCAGCTCGCGCAGGTTCTGCGGAGTGAGCGGGGCGTCCAGCTGGAAGCCGCCGGTCATCAGCGCCTCGACGTCGCGGTTGAGGCCGAGCACGACGAGGCCGCCGGTGCGTCCCTTGACGATCCGGTCGAGTCCGTTGCGCAGTGGCGTCCCCGGAGCGGTCAGCGCTCGGAACCGCCGTGTGCGGTCGTGCTGGTTCTCCGAGCTCACCGGTCCCTCTCGATCTGGGTCGCGCCGATCCTTCGGTGGTCAGTCTAGGGCGTACGGGTCATCGCCCGCCGATCAGGCCGACGAGATCGAGTGCCGCCATCACGGAGTCGACCCCCAGGACCCGTACGGTGCCCGGCAGGTGCCCCAGCTCGTCCACCGAGCCGGTCGGCACCAGGACGGTCCGGAACCCCAACCGGACGGCCTCCGCCACCCGCCGGGAGGCCCCCGGCACCCGTCGCAGCTCGCCGGCCAGGCCGATCTCGCCCAGCGCCATCAACCCCGGCGGCGGGGCGATGTCACGGGTGGCCGAGGCGATCGCCAGGGCGATCGCCAGGTCCGCGGCGGGGTCGACGACCCGGGCCCCGCCGACGGTGGAGACGTAGACGTCCTTGTTCGCCAGCGGCTGACGGGCGCGGCGCTCGAGCACCGCGGTGAGCATCGCCACCCGCGAGGAGTCGACCCCGTGGTTCGTCCGCCGGGGGATCTGCAGCGGCGAGGCCGCGACCAGGGACTGGATCTCCGCCAGCAGGGGCCGGCGCCCCTCGACGGTCACGGTGAGGCAGGTGCCCGGCACCGTACGGTCACCACCGGTGGTCGAGGTGAACAGCCCCGAGGGGTCGGGCACCTCGACGATCCCGTGCTCCTGCATCTCGAAACAGCCCACCTCGTCGGCGGCACCGAAACGGTTCTTCATCGCCCGGACCATCCGGAAGCCCGAGTGCCGGTCGCCCTCGAAACTCAGCACGACGTCGACCAGGTGCTCCAGGGTCCGGGGGCCCGCGATCGAGCCGTCCTTGGTGACGTGTCCGACGATGATCACCGCCAGATGGCGGGCCTTGGCGACCCGGACCAGCGCGGCGGTCACCTCGCGGACCTGGGTGACCCCACCGGCCGTACCGTCGGCGTCCTCGGTCGTCATCGTCTGCACGGAGTCGACGACGAGCAGTGTGGGGGAGACCTGCTCGACGTGGCCGAGGACGGTCCCCAGGTCACTCTCGGCCGCCAGGTAGAGCTCCTCGGCAAGATCCCCGGTGCGTTCGGCGCGCATCCGCACCTGGGCGACCGACTCCTCGCCGGTCACGTACAGCGTGCGGCGTCCCTGTTGCGCCCAGGCCGCCGCCACCTCCAGCAGCAGGGTCGACTTGCCGACACCCGGCTCGCCGGCCAGCAACACCACCGCGCCGGGCACCAGGCCGCCGCCGAGCACCCGGTCCAGTTCGCCCACCCCGGTCACCGCCCGGTGCGCGGCCTCCCCCCGCACCTCGGAGATGGGCACGGCCTGGTGGCTCGGCGCGACCGGTCGGGTCGCCTGGGACAGCGAGCCGGTGCGCGCCCCCTGCTCCACCACGGTGCCCCACTGCTGGCACTCACCGCAGCGGCCGACCCATTTCGCGGTGGTCCACCCGCACTCGGCACAGACGTACGCATCACGGGTGGCGGTGGCGGTCTTCGATCGAGGCATGGCTGCAGCCTAGAACGGGGCGCTGACATCGGTCGGTGGAGCGCCGCCGGATCGGGGCGGACCGGCCGGTGAGACGGCTGCCCCGCCCCAGGCGTCAGGGCACCAGGGTGGCGGCGACCTCGAGGATGCGGTCGTTGGCGTCCGGCTCGGCGATCGAGACCCGCAGGCCCTCGCCGGCGAAGGCGCGGGTCATCAGCCCCGCCTCGCGGAACGCGTCGAACCAGACGTGGGTGTGCTCCCCGGCGGGGAACCAGACGAAGTTGCCCTGGGCGGCCGGGATCGCGTGGCCCATCCGGCGCAGTTCCTCGGCGATCCGGTCCCGCTCGTGGATCGTCACCCGGACCCGCCCGATCAACTCCGGCTCGGCCTCCAGGGAGGCGAGGACGGCGACCTGGGCGGGGGTGGAGATGGCGAACGGCATGGTCGCCCCGCGCACCGCCCGGGCCAGCTCGGGATCCGCCGCGGCCATCCAGCCGACCCGCAACGCGGCCAGACCGTACGCCTTGGAGAAGGTGCGCAGCGAGACCACACCGGGATGTACGTCGAGCAGCTCCAGGCCGCGGGCGGCGTCGGCGTCGGTGACGTACTCGACGTAGGCCTCGTCGACGATCACCACGATGTCGTCACGGACCTGCCCGAGGAAGTCGACCAGGTCGTCGTGCGCGACCGTGGGGCCGGTCGGGTTGTTCGGGGTGCAGATCATCACCACCCGGGTCCGCGGGGTGATCGCGGCCAGCATGGCGGTCAGGTCGTGTTCACCGGTCGGGGTCAGCGGCACCTGCACCGAGCAGGCGCCGAGCACCTGGACCGCCAGCGGGTAGGCCTCGAAGCTGCGCCACGCGTAGACGACCTCGTCGCCGGGGCCGCAGGTCGCCTCGAGCAGGTGGGCGAGCACCTCGACCGAGCCGGTGCCGAATGCCAGCCGCTCCTCGTCCAGCCCATGCCGGGTCGCCACCGCGGCGGTGATCTCGGTGTTGCCGGCGTCGGGGTAGCGGTTCATCTCGGCCAACGACCGGGCCACTGCCTCGAGCACCCCCGGCAGCGGGCCGTACGGGTTCTCGTTGCTGGAGATCTTCCAGGCGCGACCGTCCGGCCCGGGCTTCGGCGAACGGCCGGCCCGGTAGGGCGGCATGCTCGCGATGTGCGGGCGCAGGGTGAGCGACATGGTTCTCCTCGGAGGGTCGATGAGTGCTCGATCGTACGACAACGGCGACGCCGTCCCGAGGGGTTGTCACACCCCTCGGGACGGCGTTTCGACCGGCAGGTCTCGGATCGGTGGGTCAGATGGTGACCGGACCCCGCGGGGTCTCGAAGGTGGCCGACATGATGCCGGGCTGGCCGTGCCGGCTGGTCCACTTCAGCCGGAAGCCCTCCAGCAGGTTGTCCGGGTCGCCACCGAGCCAGTCCGCGAGGCGGGCCGGGTCACCGGACAGCTCGAGGGAGCGCAGCGACACGTCGCGGCCCTCCGCCGACAGCGCGGCCGGCAGCAGCTCGTCGGCGCTCACCCAGTGGATGAAGAACGGCAGCTGGGGATCGGCCAGCAGGCCCTTGAT
>NZ_JAYFNG010000041.1:0-14467 GCF_034933565.1 Raineyella sp. | reverse complement strand
CGCAGTCCGGGTCGCGCTCTGCCGCGCAGTCCGGGTCGCGCTCTGCCGCGCAGTCCGGGTCGCGCTCTGCCGCGCAGTCCGGGTCGCGCTCTGCCGCGCAGTCCGGGTCGCGCGCTGCGGCGAACCGCGGCCGTGCGTCCGGGGCCTCCCGCGCCGGGGCGTCGCGCTCCGGGGGCTCCCGGACGGGCAGCGCCGCCGATCGCCGTCCGGCGGACGGACACCGGACGACCCACCGGCGCGCCGGAAACGAGCAGACGGTCCGCCACGAGGCCCACCAGCAGGGCGTCGACCGGCGTCGGGCCGGCGCGCGGCAGGACGACCGGCGCCGCACCGACGGTCAACCTGGCGACCGGCGCCGCACCGACCGACAGGGCGCCGATCACCACCGTGCCGATCACCACCGCGCCCCGGGGAATCGACCGGGACAGCGCGATCGCGATCGGGCCGGCACCCGGCGCTTCTCGCTGGGCGAGCTGCTGCACAAGCCTCTCGGCCGCGGCCGGACGCCGGCCAGGATCAAGGGCCTGGTCATCCTGATCGTCTGCGCCACCCTGTTCTCCGCCGCCCGCCTGGTCCAGATCCAGGGGCTCGACCCGCAGGCGTACGCCGCGCAGGCCGCCAGCCTGGCGAAGCGCAATCAGGCCCTGCCGGCCATCCGTGGCACGATCACCGACCGCAACGGCCAGGTGCTGGCCGAGTCGAGCCCGGCGGTCGACATCACCGCCGACCCGACGGCCACCACCGCCCACGCCGACACCATCGCCGCGATCCTCGCCAAGCACCTCGGCGGGACCGCCACCGACTACCTCGAGCCGCTCACCCGGCCCAACACCCGCTACGCGATGATCAAGCGGCAGGTGCCGGCCCACACGTACGACCTGATCCGGGCCGACCTGGCCGCCGCCGGCGACAAGAAGCAGTACGTCGGCGGGATCTGGACCTCGACGAACTCGATCCGCACCTATCCCGGTGGCTCGGTGGCCGCCAACGTCGTGGGCGTCCTCAAGCAGGACGACGACGGCGTCTATCGCAAGGGCGCCTACGGGTTCGAGTACGCCCAGGACGGGTCGCTGGCGGGCAAGGACGGGGTGGCCGTCTACCAGAGCTCCCCGGCGGGCACGAAGATCCCGCTCGGCACCAACGAGATCACGCCGGCACAGGACGGCACCAGCTACCAGCTCACCCTCGACTCGGAGCTGCAGTGGACCGCCGAGCAGTCGCTGAAGAAGGTGGTGGACTCCAGCAAGGCGAATTTCGGGTACGCGATCGTGATGAACATCAGGACCGGTGAGATCCTCGCGATGGCCAACTACCCGTCGTTCGACGCCTCGGACCTGAAGAACGCCAAGGCCCAGAACATGACCAACCGGGCGATCAGCGACTCGCTGGAGCCCGGGTCGGTGGAGAAGGTGCTCACCTTCGCCGCGCTGGCCGACGGCGGCTGGATCACCCCGGACACCCAGGTGTACGTCCCGCCGTCGCTCAAGTCGGCCGACCTGACCATCACCGACTCCGAGTCCCACGGCGACGAGCGGCTCACCGCGACCGGCGTGCTGGCGCAGTCGTCCAACATCGGCACGGTCCAGATGGCCCGGCAGATGCCGAAGGAGGACCTGGTCAACCACCTGAAGAGCTTCGGGCTGGGCCAGCGGACCGGGGTCGAGCTGCCCGGCGAGGCGTCCGGCTGGGCCCCGAAGACGACGCTGCCGGACTACTCCCGCGACCAGGTCGCCTTCGGCCAGGGTCTGTCGGTGACCGGTCTGCAGCTCGCCTCCGCGGTCGCGGGCATCCTCAACGGCGGCGTCTACAACACCCCGACGATCGTGAAGTCGGCCACCGGCGCCGACGGCAGGCCGGTCGCCGTCGACCGCCCGCAGCCGCGCCGGGTGATCAGCGAACAGGCCTCCCGGATGGTCACCCAGATGATGGAGGCGGTCACCGGCCCCGGCGGCACCGGGTCGGGGATGGCCCTGTCCGGCTACCGCTCGGTCGGCAAGACCGCCACCGCCCAGCGCTACGACGAGAAGTCCGGCAAGTACGTCGGCTACACCGCCGGCTACATCGGCGCCGCCCCCGCCGAGGACCCGCAGATCCTCACCTACGTCGTGGTGGACAACCCGGTCAACGGGCACTACGGATCCACCGTCGCCGGCCCCGCGTTCAAGGAGATCATGCAGTACGCGCTGCCGCGCTACGGCGTCCTGCCGTCGGCCACCAAGGCGCCCGTCGCCAAGCTCGACTGGTGAGCGACGTGATCGGCAAGCACATCCCGGCCACCCCTGCCGCCCACTGGTCGGATCGCCTCCGCCGCCCCCGGATGGGTACGGTCTGACTGTGCCGTTCTCGACCGGACCGCTGCGTCCCCGCTCCACCCGACCCACCGCGCTGGCCGCGCTCTGCGCGCTGGCCGACGGTCTCGGCCACCCGGCCACCCTGCACGGCGCCGACCCGGACGTCGCCATCAGCGGGATGACCCTCGACTCCCGTCAGGTCCGCCCCGGCGACGCGTACGTGGCCCTGGCCGGCACCCGTACCCACGGCATCCGATTCGCCGCCTCGGCACTGGACCGAGGCGCCCTGGCGGTGCTCACCGACCCGGCCGGAGCGGCCGACCCGGCGGCCGCAGGACTGCCGGTCGTCGTTGTCGACCGGCCCCGGACCGTGATGGCCCACTGGGCCGCCGAGGTCTACGGCCGGCCGGCCGACCGGCTGGCGATGTACGGCATCACCGGCACCAACGGCAAGACCACCACCGCCGTCCTGCTGGCCGCCGGCCTGGCCGCCGCAGGACACACCGCCGGCACCATCGGCACCCTGGGCTTCCGGGTCGGGGACCTCTCCCTGGACGCCTCCCGGACCACCATCACCACCCCCGAGTCGGTCGACCTGCACGGCCTGCTCGCGATGATGTGCGAGGCCGGTGCCGAGGCGGTGGCGATGGAGGTCTCCTCCCACGCCATGGTCTTCGAACGGGTCGAGGCCGTGCCGTTCGCCGTCGCCGCGTTCACCAACCTGGGCCGCGACCACCTCGACTTCCACGCCACGATGGAGGACTACTTCCGGGCCAAGGCGAGCCTCTTCCGCCCCGAGCACACCCGCACCGCCGTGATCAGCATCGACGACGAGTGGGGCGCCCGGTTGGCCCGGGAGTCCCGCGGACGGCTCGAGAAGGTCTGGACGACCAGCTTCGCCGACCCCGCCGCCGACTGGTACGCCCACCGCGTGGTGACTCTGCCCACCGGCGGGTCGCGGGTCGAGGTCCGTACGCCCACCGGTCCGCTGGAGATCGAGGTCGGCCTGCCCGGCCTGTTCAATGCCCGCAACGCCGTCACCTGCGCCGCCCTGCTGGCGATGACCGGGGTCGACGTGGCCGCCGCGCTGCCCGGCCTCGCCACCGCCCAGGTCCCCGGCCGCATGCAGACGGTCGACCTCGGGGCCGGTGCGCCGCTCGCCGTGGTCGACTTCGCCCACACCCCCCAGGCGGTCTCCTCCGCCCTCGAGGCGCTCGACGAACGCTCGACCGGCCGGCTCATCGCCGTCCTCGGCTGCGGCGGCGACCGGGACCATGAGAAACGTGGGCCGATGGGGGCGGCGGCCGCCACCTGGGCCGACATCGTCGTCGTCACCGACGACAACCCCCGCTCCGAGGACCCCACCGCGATCCGCGCCGCCGTCCTGGCCGGCGCCACCGAGGCACTCCGCTCCGGGACCGTCGGGGCGGCCCGTCCGGGCCACGCCGACGTGGTCGAGGTCCTCGACGGCGGCGAGCGGGCCGACGCCATCACCACCGCACTGCGGCTCGCCGGGCCCGACGACACCGTCGCCGTGCTCGGCAAGGGCCACGAACAGGGCCAGATCGTCGGGGAACGCGTCATCCCGTTCGACGATGTCGAGGCCATCCGTACCGCCTGGCGCTCCTTGGAGGACTGACGTGCAACCCTGCGCCCTGACCGAGATCGCCACCGCGATCGGTGCCCGGATCGTGCCACCCGACGGGGCGGCACCGGGCGCCGTCGAGGGGATCCTCGTCGGTCCGGACGTGGTCATCGACTCCCGGAAGGCGACCCCCGGGGCGCTCTTCGTCGCCTTCCCCGGCGAGCAGGTCGACGGCCACGACTACGTCGCCCGGGCCGCGCTCGCCGGCGCGGTCGCCGCCGTCACCCTCCGGCCGGTCGAGGATGCCGGGGTGCCCTGTCTGGTCGTCGACGACCCGCAGCGCGCCCTCGCCGCGCTGGCCCGCCACGTCGTCGACACCAGCCCCGACCTGGCGGTGGTCGGCGTCACCGGCTCCTCCGGCAAGACCTCCACCAAGGATCTGATCGCCCAGGTGTTGCGGACCGCCGGCCCGACGGTCGCCCCGCTCGGCTCGTTCAACAACGAGATCGGTGCCCCGCTCACCGCGACCGGGTGCGACGACGCCACCCGCTTCCTCGTCACCGAGATGGGTGCCCGGGGCCTCGGCCACGTCGCCTACCTGTGCTCGATCACCCCGCCCACCGTCGCCGTCGTCCTCAACGTCGGGCACGCCCACCTCGGCGAGTTCGGCTCCCAGGACGTGACCGCGCAGGCCAAGGGTGAACTCGTCGAGGCGCTCGACCAGGACGGCTGGGCGGTCCTCAACGGGGACGACCCGCGGGTCACCGCGATGGCCGCCCGCACCCGCGGTCACGTCGCCCGGTTCGCCGTCGGTGCCCGGCCCGCGGACGGCGGGGAGCTCCAGGTGTGGGCGACCGACGTCGCGGCCGACGAGCTGGACCGGCACCGCTACACGCTGCACATCGAGGACCGTACGGACCGGGCCCGCCGCGCGGCGGGGGAGGGCGAGGTCGTCACCGCGACCGTCCCGGTCACCCTGCGCCAGCTCGGCGCCCACCAGGTGCCGAACTCCCTGGCCGCCGCCACGGTGGCGTACGCCCTCGGCCTGGCCGCCGAACAGATCGCCGACGCCCTCTGCGCGGCCGATGCGCTGTCGCGCTGGCGGATGGAGCTGCACGAACGCCCCGACGGTGCGGTCATCCTCAACGACAGCTACAACGCCAACCCCGACTCGATGGCCAGCGGCCTGCGTACCCTCGCCCGGCTGGGCGACGCCCGACGCACCCGCGACCCCCGGGCCCGCACCTGGGCGCTGATCGGCGACATGCTCGAGCTTGGCGCCGACGCGGCGGAGGAACATCGCCGGATCGGTGCCCTCGCCGCGCGGCTCGGCATCACCGACCTGGTGGCCGTCGGCGAGTACGCCGACGACATCGTCGCCGGGGCACGGGCGGAGAGCGCTGGGATCAGGGCGTCCGTGGCACCTGATAAGTTCGCCCTGACCATGGCCGCGACGCCTCTCGGGGCTGCGGACGTGGTCCTGGTGAAGGCCTCCCGCGGCCTGGCCCTGGAGACCGTGGCGGACGAGCTCGCGGCCGGTGGAGCCACGGCGTGGTCCGATCGCGCCGCCGCCGGTGGAGCCACGGCGAAGGATGCTGACGAGACTGGAGGCGCACATTGACGACCATCCTGCTGGCGGGTGCCATGGCCCTGGTGGGCACGTTGCTGGGGACCAGGGCGGCCATCGGTGTCCTGGTGAAGAAGGGCTACGGCCAGTTCATCCGTGATGACGGGCCGACCTCCCACCACACCAAGCGCGGCACCCCGACGATGGGTGGCATCGTGATCATCATCGCGGTCGTCCTCGCCTACTTCCTCGCCCACCTGGTCACCTGGAAGCCCCCGTCGGTCAGTGCCCTGCTGGTGCTGTTCCTCTTCGTCGGCACCGGCCTGGTCGGCTTCCTCGACGACTGGATCAAGATCTCCAACAAGCGTTCGCTGGGTCTCACCCCGTGGCAGAAGCTGGCCGGCCAGACCGCCGTGGCCCTGGTGTTCGGCATCCTCGCCTTCAACTTCCCCGATGAGCGCGGGGTCACCCCCGCCTCGCCGTTCGTGTCCTTCCTGCGCGACATCCCCTGGCTCAGCCTGCCGCTGTGGCTGGCGGCCATCTGGTTCCTGCTGTTGATCCTCGGCACCTCCAACGCGGTCAACCTCACCGACGGGCTCGACGGGCTGGCCGCCGGGGCCTCGACGATGGTCTTCGCCGCGTACGCGCTGATCAACCTGTGGCAGTACAACAAGTCCTGTGCCTGGGGCGGCGCCGCGTCGGCGACCTGCTACAACGTCCGCAACCCGCACGACCTGGCGGTGGTGGCGGTCGCCCTCGCCGGTGCCTGTTTCGGCTTCCTGTGGTGGAACGCCAAGCCGGCGAAGATCTTCATGGGCGACTCCGGGTCGCTGTCGCTCGGCGGCGCTCTCGCCGGGCTGGCGATCTGCAGCCGCACCGAGCTGCTGCTGGTCATCCTCGGCGGACTGTTCGTGATCATCACCCTGTCGGTGATGATCCAGACGAGCTGGTTCAAGTTCACCCGGTGGCGGACCGGCACCGGTCGGCGGGTCTTCAAGATGGCCCCGCTGCAACACCACTTCGAGATGATCGGATGGTCGGAAGTGACCATCGTGATCCGCTTCTGGATCATCGCCGGATGCTTCGTCGCCCTCGGCATCGGTATCTTCTACGGTGAATGGGTGACGGGATTGGGACTCCAGTGAACCGCGTACGGCCCGACTGGATCGGCACCGCCGACCGTTTCTCCCCGTGGCCGCAGGCCCGGGTCGTGGTGGCCGGCCTGGGCACCTCCGGCTTCGCCGCCGCCGACGCCCTGCTGGAGTTCGGCGCCCGGGTCATCGTCCTCGACGAGTCCGACCACCAGCAGATCGCCGAGCGCGCCCAGATCCTCGAGGTCCTCGGCGCCGAGGTCCGGCTCGGACCCGGCGCCACCGCCACCCTGCCCGAGGACGTCGACCTCGTCGTCACCTCCCCCGGCTGGAAGCCGAGCACCCCGCTGCTGGCCCGAGCGGCGCTGCGCGGGGTGCCGATCTACGGCGAGGTGGAGCTCGCCTGGCGACTCCAGGACCCGGAGCACGCCCCGGCCTGGCTGGCCGTCACCGGCACCAACGGCAAGACGACCACCACCCAGATGCTCGAGTCGATGCTGCAGGCCGCCGGCCTGCGCGCCGTCGCCTGCGGCAACATCGGCAAGCCGGTGATGGAGACCGTGCTCGACCCCGAGCCGTACGACGCCCTCGCCGTCGAACTGTCCAGCTTCCAGCTGCACTGGTCGAACAGCCTGGCGATGCACTCGGCGGCCGTCCTCAACGTCGAACAGGACCACCTCGAGTGGTACCCGTCGATGGCCGAGTACGCCGCCGACAAGGCCCGTATCTACGCCCGGGTCACCCACTCCTGCGTGTACAACGTCGCCGACCCCGAGACCGAACGGATGGTCGAGGAGGCCGAGGTCACCGAGGGGGCGCGTGCGATCGGCTTCACCCTCGGCATCCCGGGCCCGTCCATGCTCGGCGTCGTCGACGATCTGCTGGTCGACCGGGCCTTCGTGGAGCAGCGGCGCACCTCGGCCCTCGAGCTCGCCTCACTGTCCGACGTGCAGCCGTACGCCCCGCACAACGTGGCCAACGCCCTGGCGGCCGCTGCGCTGGCCCGTTCGTACGGCGTCCCGGCCCCGGCGGTCCGCGACGGGCTGCGCCGCCTGCACCTGGGCGGACACCGGATCCAGACCGTCGCCGAGGTCGGAGGCGTGCGCTACGTCGACGACTCCAAGGCGACCAACCCGCACGCCGCCCACGCCTCCCTGATGGCCTTCGACCCGGTGGTCTGGATCGCCGGCGGCCAGGCCAAGGGCACCGAGTTTGACGACCTGGTCACCGGCGTCGCCGGCCGGCTCCGGGGCGTGGTGCTGCTCGGGGTCGACCGGGAGGTGATCGCCGGGGCGCTGCGCCGACACGCCCCCGACGTCCCGGTCGAAGTCTTCGACTCGACGGACACTGGGGTCATGGCCCAGGTCGTGGCCGCCGCCGCGCGGATGGCCCGACCCGGGGACACGGTCCTGTTGGCTCCGGGGTGCGCCAGCAGGGACATGTGGCCGGACTACGCGGCCCGCGGCGACGACTTCGCCCGCGAGGCGCGGGGACTGGGCCGGGCCTGACCGCTCGTCGGGCCGTCACGAACGGCGACAGCCACGACGGGAGGAAATGGGGCATGGCCCTGGACACGCGCAGCCTGACCGACGACACCCGGGGCTGGATGGCGGACACCACGGCCACGGTCCGCGGGTGGCTGGATCATCCGCGGGCCAGTCAGGTACTGCTGCTCACCTCCGTGTCGCTGCTGCTCTTCCTCGGCTCGATGATGGTGCTGTCGGCGTCCAGCGTGCTGTCGTACACACGCTACGACGGCAACTCGTACATGATCTTCCTGCGCCAGGCGGCCTTCATCGTCGTCGGCGTGGTGCTCGCCGCGATCGTCTCGGTGGTGCCCCCCGAGCCGGTCCGTCGCGTCTCGATGGTGCTCCTGCTGGCCAGCTTCGTCGGGCTGCTGCTCACCTTCACCTCCTTCGGGATGACCGTGAACGGCAACCGCAACTGGCTGGCGATCGGCCCGGTGCAGGGGCAACCGTCCGAGTTCGCCAAACTCGCCATCGTGTGGTGGGGTGCCCAGGTGCTGGCCGACCACGACCGCGAGCTCGACCAGCTGCGCCGGCTGCTGCCGTACCTCCTCGTCTCGGGGATGCTGATCGCGCTCACCACACTGCAGGGTGACCTGGGCTCGTCGGTCGTGATGGCGGCCATCATCGCCACCGTGCTGTGGGTCGCCGGGGTGCCGCTGAAGATCTTCGTCGGCATGGCCGGCCTGGGGGCGGTGATCGTCGGCATCCTGATCGCCGTCACCCCGTATCGGGTGATGCGGCTGGTCGCCTTCCTGCGCCCCGAGCCGGGCATCACCGACGCCAACTACCAGGCGATGATGGGGACGTACGCGCTGGCCTCCGGCGGCTGGTGGGGGCACGGTCTGGGGGGCAGCGTCCAGAAGTGGGGTGGTCTGCCCGAGGCCCACACCGACTACATCCTCGCGGTGATCGGTGAGGAGCTGGGACTCTTCGGCACGCTGGCGGTCGTCGCCCTGTTCGCGCTGCTCGGCTGGGCCGGCGTACGGATCATGCGCCGCTCGGTCCGCCCGTACACCCGCTATCTCGCCGCCGGGGCCACCGGCTGGATCCTCTTCCAGGCCTTCGTCAACATCGCCGTGGTGCTGCGCACCTGGCCGGTGATGGGCGTGCCGCTGCCGTTCATCTCGGCCGGCGGGTCGGCGGTGGTGGCTACGCTGATGGCGGTGGGACTGCTGATGGCGTGCGCCCGCGCCGAGCCGGGGGCGATCGCGGAACGGGAGCGGTGGGCCCGGGCCCGGGTCCACCAGCACAACATCGGTCGGGTCAGTGCGGTGGTGGACGGCCGCGGCACTGTCGACGGGGTCCCGGGACACACCGGGACCCGTGGGGGAACGACGCCCGGGGGGCGCCGTCAGAAGGGAACGGGAAGAACCAGATGACCAATGTCGTGCTCGCCGGGGGCGGCACCGCCGGCCACACCTCGCCGCTGATCGCCACCGCCCACCGGCTCCGCGAACGCGAGCCCGGGGTGGGGCTGGTGGCCATCGGCACCCCCAAGGGGCTCGAGTCCCGGGTGGTGCCGGCGGCCGGTCTCGATCTCGAGCTCATCGACCCGGTCCCGCTCCCGCGCCGGCTCACCGTCGATCTCGCCAAGATCCCGTACCGACTGCGGCGCGCCGTCAACCAGGCCCGGCACATCCTGAAGAACCACGCCGCCGATGTCGTGGTCGGCTTCGGCGGCTACGTGTCGATGCCCGCCTACCTGGCGGCCCGGGAGCTGCGGGTGCCGATCGTCGTCCATGAGCAGAACGCCATCCCCGGGCTGGCCAACAAGGTCGCCAGCCGGCTGACCGACCGGGTCGCCGTCACCTTTCCCGGCACCCCGCTGCGCCACGCGCGGGTGATCGGCATGCCGTTGCGCGCCGAGATCACCGGGCTGGACCGTGACGCGGTCGCGCCGGGCGCGCGGGTCGAGTTCGGGCTCGAGGAGGGGTTGCCGACCGTGCTGGTCAGCGGTGGCTCCCAGGGCGCCCGCAGCATCAACACCGCCATCGCTGCCGCCTACCCCGAGCTGATCGCCCGCGGCATCCAGGTGCTGCACGTCCTCGGCCCGAAGAACTTCCGGGAGGGCATGACCCCCGTCGTCGACGAGGCGACCGGGGCGTCGTACCGTCCGGTCGCCTATGTCGACGCGATGGAGAAGGCGTACGCCGTGGCCGACCTGATGGTCGGTCGGTCCGGTGCCGGCACCGTGATGGAGACGATCGCCGTCGGGCTGCCCTCGGTGCTCGTGCCGCTGCCGCACGGCAACGGCGAACAGGCCCGCAACGCCGATGCCCTGGTCGCCGCCGGCGGTGCTCTGCGGCTGCCCGATGCCCGGTGCACCGGTGACGCCCTGGTCGAGATCGTCGCGCCGCTCGTCACCGACCCCGACCGGCTCTCCCGGATGCGGTCCGCGGGCCGGGGGATGCTGCCCGGCAACGCCGCCGACCTGCTCTGCGACATGATCCTCGAGGCGGCCCACCGATGAGCCTGGTGACCCCGGTCGAGCTGGTCGACCCCCGCGAGGTCGGACCGGTCCACTTCATCGCGGTCGGCGGGGCCGGGATGTCCGGCATCGCCGCCCTCTACGCCGACCTCGGGCTGGCGGTCTCCGGCTCGGACCGGGCCGACTCGGCCAATCTCACGATGCTGCGCGGCCACGGCGTGTGGACCTACGTCGGCCACGACGCCCGCCAGCTCGGCGACGCCCGCACCGTGGTCGTCTCCTCCGCCGTCCGGGAGGACAACCCCGAGCTGGCCGAGGCCCGCCACCGCGGGCTGCGGGTGTGGCACCGCAGTGCGGCGCTCGCCGCGCTGATGCTGGGCCGCCCGGGCATCGCCGTCGGCGGGACGCACGGCAAGACCACCACCTCCGCGATGATCGCCCACGTGCTGGTCCGGGTCGGGACCGACGGCGGCTACGTCGTCGGCGCCCCCCTCGCGACGGGGGAGAGCGCCCGGCTCGGGGCCCCGGGCAGCCCGTTCGTGGTCGAGGCGGATGAGTCGGACGGCTCGTTCCTGCAGTACCCGGCCCGGATCTGTGTGGTGACCAACGTCGAGGCCGACCATCTGGACAACTGGGGCACCCCCGAGGCGTACGCCGACGGGTTCGTCCGGTTCGCCGCCGGCGCCGGTGTGCTGGCGGTGGTGAACGTCGACGGGCCCGGTGGCGTCGCCCTCACCACCGCCCTGGCCGCCCGCCCGCACGTCACGTACGGCACCGCCGAGGCGGCCGACGTCCGGATCACCGACGTCAGCCATGACGCGACCGGCGTGCGTGGCACGGTCCGGCTGCCCACCAGGCAGGTCCCGGTGTCGCTCGGCGTCCCCGGGCTGCACAACCTCACCAACGCCGCGGCCGCGCTGGTCGCCGTCTCCGCCCTGGGGATCGATCCGGACGCCGCGGCGGCCGCGCTGGCGGACTTCCGGGGGGCCCATCGCCGGTTCGAACCGGTCGGTGAGGCCGCCGGGGTGCGGGTGGTGGACGACTATGCCCATCACCCCACCGAGATCGACGCCGTGCTGGCGGCGGCCCGGGATGCTGTCGGACCGGGCCGGGTCGTGGCCTGCTTCCAGCCGCACCTCTACTCCCGCACCCGCGACTTCGCCCCGGCCTTCGGGCGGGCGCTGGCGGCCGCCGACGAGGTCGTGCTGATGGACATCTACGGGGCTCGCGAAGAGCCGATGCCCGGGGTGACCACCGCGCTGATCGGTGACGTGACCGCGACCGTGCTCGGTGCCGACCGGGTGCATGCCGTCCACTCGCACCGCGCGGCGGCCGAGACCCTCGCCGCGCTCGCCCGGCCCGGCGACATCGTGCTCACCATCGGGGCCGGTGACGTCACCACCGTCGGCCCGCAGGTCGTCGACGCCCTGGCGGGTACGAGCCACTGATGGCCCGGCGTCCCAGGCCGGACCGTGCCCCCCGGCCGGACCACGACCACCCGGACCGGGTCGATGGCTCCGACCGAGCCGACCACCCGGAGCGAGCCGACCACCCGGAGCGAGCCGGGCGGGGCGGGCGTGCCCCCCGTGGGGACCGGCGGGAGGGGGTCGCCGACCTGACCGGGCCGATCCGGCTGCGTCGGGAACAGGCCGTCCGCCGCCAACGCCGCCGCCTGCTGGTCGCCCTGGTGGTCAGCGTGCTGGTCGCGGCGGCGGTCTGGGTGGTGGCCCTGTCACCGGTGTTCGCGACCCGGACCGTCGTCGTCCGGGGCACCTCGCTGCTCACCGCCGACCAGGTGACCACTGCCGCGGCCGTGCCGAGCGGGGTCCCGCTGGTCCGACAGGACACCGCGGCGATCGCCGCCCGGGTCCGGACCCTGGCCCCGGTGCGCGATGTCGCCGTCAGCCGGTCCTGGCCGGACACCATCGCCCTGCAGATCACCGAACGCACCCCGGTCGTCGTCTTCCCGGTGAACGGGACGTACCTGCTGGTCGACGCGGAAGGACAGGCGTACGCCCAGGTGGCGGCCGCGCCCGCGGACGTCCTGCAGGCGGGCGGGCGGGCCGACGACAGTGCGGTCACCTCCGCCGTCGGGCGCACGATGGCGACCCTGCCGGCCTCCGTCCGCAGCCAGGTGCGGGACGTACGTGCCGATTCGCCCGCGGCGGTCACGCTGGAGCTCGACAAGGGGCGTACGGTCGTCTGGGGTGGTCCCGAGGACCCGCAGCTGAAGGGACAGGTCCTCGACGTACTGCTCAAGCAGGTCGGTGGGGCGAAGGTGTACGACGTCTCCGCCCCGGCGTTCCCGACGACCCGGTGACCGGTCGGCTCGGGTCAGCGGTCCCACAACGGAAGACATGCCTAGAGTTGAGGTTGAGACTCTCGGCGCGTCGCGGGGGGCTTGTGGACTTTGCCGTCGCGATCCTCCTAGCCTGAACAGCAGCCCTGGGGCGGCAGCCTGCCCCAGTGTTCGGACAGGTGAACGGTGTTCGGTACCCCGGCCTCCGGCGGTGTCGGGCCTTCCCTCACCGGGAACCTGTGCGAGTCCGAATATCCTGAAGCGAGGCGGGAACCCCGTGGCGAGTGCATCCCAGAACTACTTGGCCGTGATCAAGGTCGTCGGTGTCGGCGGCGGCGGCGTCAATGCCGTCAACCGCATGATGGAGGCCGGGCTCCAGGGTGTCGAGTTCATCGCGATCAACACGGACGCCCAGGCCCTGCTGATGAGCGACGCCGATGTCAAGCTCGACATCGGTCGTGAACTGACCCGCGGCCTCGGCGCCGGGGCCGATCCCGACAAGGGCCGGCAGGCCGCCGAGGACCACGCCGACGAGATCGAGGAGGCGCTGAAGGGCGCCGACATGGTGTTCGTCACGGCAGGGGAGGGCGGTGGCACCGGCACGGGCGGTGCGCCCGTCGTGGCCCGCGTGGCCCGCGCCCTGGGGGCCCTGACCATCGGCGTGGTGACCAAGCCGTTCAAGTTCGAGGGCAAGCGGCGCAGCCGCCAGGCCGACGACGGCATCGCCACGCTGCGTGAAGAGGTCGACACCCTCATCACCATCCCGAACGACAAGCTGCTCGACATGACCGACCAGCAGGTCGCCATCCTCGATGCCTTCCGCCAGGCCGACACCGTTCTCTACCAGGGCGTTTCGGGCATCACCAACCTGATCACCACCCCGGGCCTGATCAACCTCGACTTCGCCGATGTCAAGTCCGTGATGGCGAACGCCGGCTCCGCGCTGATGGGCATCGGCATGGCACGCGGCGAGGACCGGGCCCGGATCGCCGCCGAGATGGCCATCTCCTCCCCGCTGCTGGAGGCCAGTGTCGATGGTGCCCATGGGGTGCTGCTGTCGATCGCCGGCGGCTCCGATCTGGGTCTGTTCGAGGTCTCGGCCGCCGCGGACCTGATCGAGCAGGCCGCCGCCGACGACGCCAACATCATCTTCGGCACGATCATCGACGACTCGCTGGGCGACGAGGTCCGGGTCACCGTCATCGCCGCCGGGTTCGACGGGGGAGAGCCCCCGAAGCGCGAACAGGGCGTCACCCGCCGGACGGCCGAGGCCGCCCGCCCGCAGCCGGCGCCCGCGGCGGCGCCGGCCAACGGGTGGGGCCCCGGCGCTCCGGCGAACCCGGCGCAGGCCCCGTCGGCCCAGGCCGGGACCCAGCCGGCACCTGCCTCGAGCGCGTCGTCGCCCAGTGAGGTGCGCAACGGTTTCGGTCCCTCGCCCAGCAAGCCCCAGAACGATCTGGCCGACATCGACCTGCCCGACTTCCTCGGCTGATCCCGCGCGGTGTGGGATCTCCTCAAGCGTCCCGACGTCGCTCCGGCGCGCGGGGTCGGCATCGGCTTCACCGATCGTGACGGCGGCGTCACGCCAGCGGCGGGCTCGCTGAGCTTCGGGGCCCTCGACGGCGGCGCCGCGGCGCGGGCCGAGAACCTCCGCCGGATCCGGGGGGGGGGGGGGGG